>CAYSIF010000050.1:0-11029 GCA_964431035.1 uncultured Methanobacteriaceae archaeon
TATGCGATGGTGAAGATGTATTCATTGCAGGAATAATGGAACACATTGAAGAAGCAGGAGTTCACTCTGGAGACTCTGCATGTGTTATCCCTCCACAAACAATACCTGAACATTTAATAGATGTTGTAAGAGAAAATACTATTAAATTAGCATTAGAACTCGATGTTGTAGGATTAATGAATATACAATATGCAGTAAAACCTGATGAAGAAATGGTTTACATTATTGAAGCTAATCCAAGAGCAAGTAGAACAGTTCCATTTGTAAGTAAAGCAATCGGAGTTCCTTTAGCTAAAATTGCAACAAACTTAATGACTGGTTCAAAACTAAAAGACTTCGGACTAACAAAAGAAATCAAAATTAAACATGTTGCAGTTAAAGAATCTGTTTTCCCATTTATTAAATTACCAGAATCTGATACAGTCTTAGGTCCTGAAATGAAATCAACAGGAGAAAGTATAGGAATAGATGAAAACTTTGGATTAGCATATTATAAAACAGAACTAGCAGCAGGTATGGATTTACCTAAAGAAGGTAAAATATTTATAAGTGTTAAAGAACAAGATAAAAAGAAAATACAATTATTAGCTGAAAAAGCACATAATCTTGGATTTAAACTAATAGCAACTTCTGGTACTGCAGATAGTGTTGATGATGTTCCTATAGAAAAAATTAAAAAAGTATCACAAGGTTCTCCTAATATAAGAGAAGCTATAATTGACGGTGAAATAGATTTAATTATAAATACTTCTGCAGGAAAACAAGCTTCTGTAGATGGTTATATTATCAGACGTTTAGCAATTGAATTAGGAATACCTTATGTAACCACACTTTCAGGGGCAAGAGCGGTATTAAAAGCTATAGAAGCAGTTAAAAATAATGAAATATTTGTTAAATCATTAAATGATTATATTGATGAAATATAATCATAAAATTTTTTTTCTTTTTTTATGATAAGTATTATTAATGGAACAATACTAAAAGGTTTAGACTTAAAACCATCAAAAGAAAACATACTAATAGATAATGGGGAAATTATTGAAATTTCACCGGATGTTTGTGAAGGGGAAATAATTAATGCAGAAGATTGTATTGTTTCACCTACTTTTTTAAATGCACATACACATATTGGAGACTCAATAATAAAAGATGGGGGTGATGGTTTATCTTTTAGTGAAATTGTTAAACCTCCTAATGGTATTAAACATAAAGCATTGGAAAATAGTAGTGATGAGGACATTATCAATGCTATGAAGGAATCAATGCAATTAATGTTAGATAGTGGAACTACTCATTTTATTGATTATCGTGAGGGTGGAGTTAAAGGTGTTAAACTCTTGCGAAAAGCAGCAAAGGATATTCCTATTTCTCCAGTAATTTTAGGTAGGGATGATAGTTTTTATGGTGAAGATCCTGACTTGCATAAAGTTAAGGTTAGTGTTCGTAAGTTGTTAAAGTGTGCTGATGGTATTGCTCCTAGTGGTTTTGGTGAGGTTAAACCTGAAGTTGCTGAAATAATTGTTAAGGAATGTAGGGATAAATCTAAAATATCTTCTATACATGTTGCAGAGAGTATTAATGCTCAAAATAAAACTATGGATAAATATGGTTCTAGTGAAATTGAGTTGGGTGTTAATTTTGATTTTGATCAGTTAGTTCATCTTACAAATCCTATTGGTGGTGATGTGGATTGTGTTGGTGGTGGTGATGGTGTTATTACTTTTTGTCCTAGGGCTAATGCTAGTTTGTCGGTGGGTATTCCTCCGATTTATGATTTTTTAAATATTGGTAAAAAACCATTATTGGGAAGTGACAATTTAATGATAAATTCACCAAATATTTTAAGAGATTTAGAATTCACACTTAAAATACTAAGAGCAAGATTTAAAAATTACATACCTCCAGAAGAAATACTAAAATTCGCAACAACAAATATATGTCACAAATCCAATAAACAAATTTTAAACAAAATAATCCAAAAAACACCAATACAAGAAAACAAAAAAGCACAAATAATGATAACAAAAAAACTCTCAAAAAACAATCACCTAAGCATAATCAACAGAACAGAAACAAAAAACATAAAATATATATTAAATGAAAACTTTAATATTCCACAACAAAAAATCATAGGAGAAACATAACACAATGCCAGAAAACATATACAAAAAAATATTACTACCATTAGACGGATCAGCATACTCAGAAAAAGCAGTAGACGATGCAATATTCATAGCAAAAGCATCAAATGCAGAAATAATGCTACTAACAGTAGTAGAAAACTCATTCCTAATAGGATTACCAGCAGACAACACCACACGAGAAATAAACGAACTACTAGAAAATGAAGCACAAAAAAACATAGACAAAATAAAAGAAAAACTAGGCGGAATACCAATAAAAACAATAATAGAAGAAGGATCCCCTGCAGAAGCAATACTAAAAACAATAAAAAAAGAAAACATAGACTTAGTAATAATGGGAAGCTCAGGAAAAAAAGGATTCGAAAAATTCATAATTGGAAGTGTTACAGACAAAGTAGTTAACTCTGCAAGATGCAAAATACTAATAATACACTAAAAAAAAATAAAACCATTAAACACAAAAAGAATTATCATACTACCTAAAAAAAACTATTTAACTATAAAACTAAAAATAAATAAAAAAATTTCTTAGTTATTTATGCTTACAATAATAATAGTTAAATAAATGAATAAACATATCTAACTATTAATAGTAACTTTAAAAAGTTCGAAATTAAATTTTTTTTATTACAAATAATTTCAAAAAATTAAATAAAAAAAACTCATTATTATTAATTAAAAAATTTATTAAAAAAATGGTGATAATTTATGTTAGTAAAAGATGTAATGTCAAAAGACGTTGTGTCTGTAAGCGTTCCAGGATCACGTGACAAAGCACTGGAAGCAATAGTAAAAGGAGGAGTATCATTACTCCCAGTAATTAAAGAAGGAACAAAAAAACTAGTTGGAATATTAACACGATCCGACTTAATAACAAACCCAGACGAAGAACAAATAGCAATGCTAATGTCAAGAGACCTAGTAACAGTCGAACTAAACGACTCACTCGAAGACGTAGCTGAAAAAATGGTAAACAACAATGTCAGAAGAATACCAGTAGTTGACGGAGAAGACCTAGTAGGAATAATCACAGCATTCGACATGGTATCAGCAGCAATATCAGAAATGGATATCAAAGACCCAGTAGAAAAATACATGATAACAACCGTACCAACAGCATGGGACCAAACACCATTAAACGTAGCATTCGAAATAATGTCCCACTTTGGATTAAAATCCCTCATAGGGCTAGATAAAAACGGTGAACTAAGCGGAATACTAACAGAAACAGACTTCATATCAGAAAGCGAAGTCATAAGTGAAAGAACAGAACATAGCTCATCAGTAGGAACCGAAGGAGACAAATGGTCCTGGGACAGCACAAGCGTATTATACATAGAAAAAAACAAACTAAAATTCACAGACAAAGTACTTCACGAAGTATCATCTAAAAAAATAACAACAGCAAACACAAAAACCAAAGTATCAACATGTGCTGAAAGAATGAAATCACTAAACGTTGAACAATTACCAGTACTAGGAATCAACGGAGAACTAGTTGGACTAGTAAGAGCTAGTGACCTAATAAAAGCACTAAACAAAAACTAAACACAAAAGAAAAATTTTAATAATAACATAATCACCATTTTTTCTCTTTTTTTTCACCAAATATAAATTCAC
Organism: uncultured Methanobacteriaceae archaeon; assembly: GCA_964431035.1. Classification (GTDB taxonomy): domain Archaea; phylum Methanobacteriota; class Methanobacteria; order Methanobacteriales; family Methanobacteriaceae; genus Methanobrevibacter_A. The sequence goes on from CAYSIF010000050.1 coordinate 3,765, forward strand.
CACAAATTTAACAATATAATAATAAGCAAAAGAAAATTTTAATATGTGGAGAAATCAATGGCCCAATCAAATATCCTATTAATAAAAGAAACCCCAACAACAATAGATATAAGAGCAAGAGTTGGAGAAATATATAAAGAAAACAATATACAACTAAGTGTAATGTTAGGATATTATTGGGAAAACGATTTACCAGTCGTAGAAAACCTTTTAGAATTATTTGAAACAGTAATAAAAAGAACAATAAATGAAGTTCTACCTCATGAAAACCTACTAATCAGATATGAATTACTAACAGATGACACAATAGAAAAAGCAACACAATTCGAAATAGTTCTAAAAGAAGTTAAAGCAGACCAAACAAATTTTGAAATAGATGGTAAAATAATCTCATTAAAAGGAATAAACCAAGAAACAAATAAAAAAGGAATTATAGACTCACATCTTAAATACCAAGAAACAATAAAAAAAGAAATTAAAACAGAAAAGAAAATATCCTTTAAAGAATTTGCAAGACAACAAAACCAAAAATAAACATCTTATTTTTTTTATAAATTCCTTCTAATCAAAGGCAATAATTTAATAAAACTTAATTTAGCATCTTCTACATCATTAGCTTGCCTTATAACAATCTTACCATTTCCAAAAATACTAATTTTCTTAGTATCATAATTTAACATAGCAACATCAATCTTATCAGAGTACTTAACATTACCTATAGACTCTAATTCTTTACAAGTATCTTTAAGATTAATTGTATATGGTAGTTGATTTTCAACCATAACTTTTCCTTCAACATCTTTACATGGTTTATAAACAACTAAATCTTTTTCAACTTTTTCTGAGTCAATATTTAAAAGTATTTTTTTAAAATTAACAGCTTTTAATTCATTAATTATTAAATTCAACTTATTTTCATTAAGTATTGGTTTTAAATCAACAATTTCAATCTCTGCCACATCGTTATTTCTATCACGCACTCTAACTAAATCACTTTGACTAATATTCTTAATAATGCTCTCACAATACTTAACTCGATTAATATTTTTTAAACTTAAAGGAGTATTAGTAGCTATTCTTGTAGCTAAACAAGTAGTTGACTTATTATACTCAATATTATTCTCATTTAAATATTCTAAAACATCCTTATTCTCAATTCCAGCATCTACTAAGGGACTACTAATATTTTTTTCAAACTTAACTAATAATCCTGGCCGATCTTCTAAAAAATCACTAATATTATTCCCATCAATAATCAAATCAGCATTATTGCTCTCACCAATTTCCTTAATAATGGAGTACATTGAAGATCTACAAATATAACAACGTTTATCAGTATTGGATTTAAAACCATCTAATTTTAACATATCTGTTTTAATAATTTCATGTTCTATACCAATATTGTTAGCAATGGTTTCAGAATTCCTAATAAAATCATTAGGCATTAATCCATTGTCAATAGTTATAGCTAATGAATTTGTAGAATATTTAACACATAAACTAGCTAATAATGTACTGTCTGATCCTCCAGAAAATGCAAGTACAACATTTTTATCTCTAATTATATTGATAACTTTGTTAATTTTATCTTCAAGTTTCATAATAAAATATCATCCATCATTTTTTTTATTCTTCGTCAATCTTTTTTATATATTCTAAAACTTCTATTGCATCAAGAGTCTTAATATCTGGGGTTATACTTATAAAATCTGCTAATTTTTGTATTGTGTCTTTATCTAGTTCTGCTTTTTTAAATATGGTATAATAGGTTCTTTTTGGATAATAAATACTTTTAGCACATTTTATAATATGTTCTTTTAAGTCGGGGGTTATAATATTCTCATTTACTGCTAATTCTAATTTATAATCAATATTAACTAAAGCTTCAGAGAGTAGTGTTCCAGTTTCTGCTTCAAATGATACTGCCACATCATCATCAGAGGTTATAAGTCCGTCACGGTAGTGTTGATAAACATATCCAACACCAATCATTCCAAGACTATCTAATTCTGATGCTCTAAGTGCTCCCATGCTGCTTCCTCCAACTACAGTAACTCCTTCATCTAATGCTTTCATAATTTCTTTATGGCTTACTGCAGGGTGTTGGTGAAAAACACCATCAATAATTCCAATAATTTGTGGTTTGTCTTGTAATGCTTTTAATATGTCTCCTCTTTTAACAGGTGGACGATAATCGGCATCGATTATTTTTTTAGCATTTTCAATGCTTTCTGATAAGCCGGTAAATATTATTATTTTATTATTTGACATGGTATATTTTTCTTTTTTTTTAATTTTTAAGGTCGTATTGTATTGCTCTTTCACCTATTCTTGAAGGGTCTAGGGCATATAACTCTGCATTAGGTATTATAACTCTAGCAACATTAACACCAGTTTCTGGACGTGTTAAATCTTTAAATAATACTTTATCTAATCCTACTTTATTTAATTCATTTAAACATATGTTTATATCTTCTTTAATGGTTTTTAAACTACTTATATTTGGAATATTTTTTAATTGGATGGTATTTTCACTGTCTTCGAAATAAATTTTATTTATTTTTTTCATACGTTCATATCCTGCTTTTCGCATAAAGTCTGCACGTGCTGTGTCTTCACGAGTTCCATGAATTTGTGTGGCTCTACTTTGAGCAACTTCAGTTAAAGCTCTTAAAACAGCTATATTTGGATCTAAATGTGTTCCAACTCCTAAGGATAGTAATGCTGCATCTTTTAATATTTTATCGTCACTTGATGCAAGTATTGTTGGAACTTTAATATCTGCTGTAATATCAAATAATTTTATATCAATATTCTCAGATTCAAACTTAGCCAAAATATTTAAAATATCCTCATTTTTAATACTATCTAAATCAATACTCTGCTTATTCTTTTTACATATTTCAAAAATACTCCAAGCATCTCTTTCAATAACTTCAAATATCCCATGAAGTATAGCTTCTTCAATAGTATTTCCTGAAGCTAAACCATTAGTATTACCTTTCACAAATGCATCAAAACCATCATCAGGAACATAAGGATGATAAACTAAATTACTAGGAACATAATACACATCATCACTATTAATCTCAACCATCTCACTCCACTCTAAATTTAAATCCCTAACAACATCCAAACCCATATCCTTAGATAAAATTAAACTCTCTAAATCTATAGCTCCATCAACATCACCATACTTACCACTAATAATACTAGAATTATCAATATTCTGTTTTTCTGCAGAATATCTCTCAAAACCTTCCATTATCGCAGATGCCTTAGCATGACTTTTACTAATACCTTTACCTGCATAAATACTCACACCACCACTCTGAGCTGTAGGACGTATCGCAGAAAACACAGGAATACCAACACGATCTAAATCAGTAATATCAGTTAAACGAGTTATCCCCGCAACCTTTAACTTACCTTCATAATCACGAATAGTATCTTCAGGTTTTTTCACTCTATGAGTACCACTAAAATAATTTATAGGACTATCTGAAAACATAAAAAAGAATTCCATTAAAAATTTAATAATAAAATTAACAATTTTTAAAAAAATAATAATATATAATAATTGTTATATTTTTTTAGAACATATAATTTATTAGAAACATATTATTATTAAGATTAATCATACCCCTCAAAAAAATTAATTTATTAATATATACAATTCATATAAAAAACAATAAAAAAATGCCTGTATTAATGGAGGAGACAAAAATATTGCCATCATCAAACAACTTTCACATAAAAAACATACAAGAAAAACTAAAACAAAATGACTACGATGGAATGTTAATATTCAATTTTAACAATATATTCTACCTATCAGGATATTTACCAACAAGCTTCGCAGTCCTACTAATAACAGAAAACCCAATAATATATGTCGCAGAAATGGACATGGAAATAGCAAATAAAAACAGCTCAATAAAAATTAAAAAATTCGAATCATTCAACAAAATCCTCAAAACATTAGAAAAAGAAAATATCAAAAACATAGCTATAGAAGCAGATTTACCAGTAAACATCTACAAAAAATTCAATACTCTAACTTTAAACATAGAATCATACATAAACCAAGAAAGATCAATCAAATCTAATGAAGAAATCACTAAAATAAACAAAGCACTAAATATAGCACACAAATCAATACTAGAATTAAACCCACGAGAAAAACAAGAAAAAGGACTAACAGAATGGGAAACAGCATACGAACTCGGTTACTTAATGAGAAAAAACGGAGCACAAACAGAATCATTCGAAACAATAGTAGCATCTGGACCAAATAGCAGCCTACCTCATGCAGTTGTTAGCAATAAAAAACTAGACCCACACATACTAATAGACTATGGATGCAAATACGAAGGATACTGCTCAGACACAACAAGAACCTATCCAAACACGGAAAAAGAAGAAGAAATATTCAACATAGTACTAGAAGCATACCAAACAGCAATCAAAACAGTAAAAAATGGAATAAAAGCCTCAGAAGTAGACAAAACCGCAAGAAACATAATAACAGAATACGGATATGCAGATAAATTCATACACAGCACAGGACACAGCCTAGGACTAGATATACATGAATCCCCAAACATATCAATAAAAGACGACACCATACTAGAAAACAACATGCTAATAACAATAGAACCAGGAATATACCTAAAAGGAGAATTCGGAGTAAGAATAGAAGACACAATCCTCATAGATGGAAAAGCCAAAGTACTCGGAAACCTACCAACCAAACTATAAAAAAAACACTAAAAGGAGAAAAAAAATTATGAAAATGATAATAAACGGAGAATACATAGATAAAAAAGAAAAACTAGACATAATAAACCCATACAACAACGAAAAAATAGACACAGTACCAATAGCAACAATCAATGACGTTAAAAAAGCAATAAAATCAGCAAATAATGCAAAACCAGACATAACCGAAATGTCAGCACACAAAATATCTGAAAAAATATACTCAATATTTGAAAACCTAAAAAAAGAAAAAAACGAATTTGCCAAACTAATAAGCCAAGAAACAGGAAAACCAATAAAACAATCAATAGGAGAAATGGACAGATCAATAGACACACTCAAACTATCAGCAGAAGAATCCAAAAGAATCTACGGCGAAACAGTACCAATAGACGCAGGAATAGGAGGTAAAGGATTCTTCGCATTCACTCAAAAAATACCATTAGGAGTCGTAGCAGCAATAACACCATTCAACTACCCAGTTAACTTAGCAATACACAAAATAGCACCAGCAATCGCAGCAAAAAACACAGTAATATTCAAACCAAGTAGAGAAGCACCACTATCTGGATTAAAACTAGCACAACTCTTCAATGAAGAATTCCCAAAAGGAACAATCAATGCAATAACAGGAATTGGTAGCGAAATAGGAGATACAATAATACTAAACGAAAACATCGACAAAATATCATTCACAGGAAGCGTACCAACAGGACTATACATATCCTCCCAAGCAGTAATGAAAAAACTAACATTAGAACTAGGAGGAAATGACCCATTAATAGTCCTAAAAGATGCAGATATAAAAAAAGCAGTAAAAGGAGCAGTTAACGGAGCATACCTATTCTCAGGACAAGTATGTATGGGAGTTAAAAGAATCATACTAGAAAACACAATAGCCGAAGAATTCATAGAAGAATTCATAAAAGAAACAGAAAAATTAAAAATCGGAGACCCAATGGATGTAAAAACAGACATAGGTCCACTAATAAATCAAAATGCAGCAAACAATATAGAAGAAACAGTAAACAATGCAATATCTAAAGGAGCAGAACTACTAACTGGGGGAAAAAGAAACAACAACTTCTACATGCCAACAATACTGGACAACGTAGATACAAACATGGATATAGTGACTAATGAAACATTCGGACCAATAGCACCAATAATCAGAGTAAATAATACTGATGAAGCAATAAAAATTGCAAACAACACAAAATATGGGCTACAATCAGGAGTTTTCACAGAAAATATTCATGATGCACTAAAATGTGCAAATGACATAGAAACAGGAACAGTATGGATTAACAAACAACCAACATTCAGAACAGATAACATGCCATTTGGAGGATTCAAATCAAGTGGAATGGGTAAAGAAGGAGTAAAATATGCAGTAGAAGACATGTGCAAAACAAAACTAATAGCACTCAACAAAAGATAAAAAATACTAATTATTTTTGAAGGAAAACCTCAATAAGATTCTTACTATCCTTTAAAGAATCAATAGGTATGCCAGTAGGCAATTCACCCAATTCTCCCTCAACTTCCTTCAAAATCACACCATTAACACCAAGAAACATACCTTCACTAACAATATCCATAAAAGTCTGAGGAGGTAACAAAGCAACAGCAACACGATTACCTTCTTTAACATCTAAATTATTAGTAATAACAGTTATGGCCCTCTTTTTAAGATTAACATTACAAATCATCAAAGAATCTGCTGAAGGATGTTTGCTAACACTCATAACCTCACCAACAACAGTATCAATACCAACAATAGGGTCATCAATAGGTCCAAAAGACAAACGCTTACGTAAACCTAACATGGTATTTAAGAAAAATTGAATCTTAGCTATATTCTCAGAAGTTTTATTACGATCTTCTTTAGAAGAATTATTTAAAAATGTACGATTCCAATCTTCCCCTCCAAGATTCTCAATAATCAACTTTGTTTTTTCTTCTAAACTATCAACATCCTTTGAATTTGCTAACTCTTCACCTTCTAAATAACAATAAAGTAATGATTGAAAATCACTATCCATTTTATTAGCAATTTCAATACTCATTTTCTTATTCCATTGTCCTCTAAATGATCCAGTTTGAACAGTATTTAAAAATAATTCTTTTGATTTTTGTGCAATAAGTATTCTATAATCCTTTGTTGTATCCCACATTATATTTTAACTCCTTATAAAAAAAATTTTTAATAAAATATTTTTTCTTAAACTTAATATTATATTTTATATTCTTTTTTCATAAAAAAACTTACTTTAATTCCACTAATTATTATTCCTAATTTGGCTGTGTCCGATTTGGTACTGATTTTTTAATTTTTAATGTTTGATTTTTTCTTAATTTTGTGTTTTTACAAATGAAATTTCACTTCGATGATTTTTAACGATTTTTCACAATCCATTTTTTTGTTAACACAATATGATCATGTTTAATTGACTTTATACTTGATTAAATTGAAGTTTGTTGAAATTTCACTTATTTTAATT
>CAYSIF010000051.1:0-11011 GCA_964431035.1 uncultured Methanobacteriaceae archaeon
AAATATGGAAAATAAGCTCATTAAACAAAAATTTTTTCTAAACTTTCTAACAGTGCATTTATTAATCTATTAATTCTATTCTACCATCATTATTAAGAAGAATTTGATTAATTATCATTGCATCGATTATATTAGTAATTCGGTTACTTGTTTTTTTACTTGTTGATTTGAAACCAAAATTATTTGCTACTCTTTTTATTAGTTTTTTGGTTTCTAGTGATTTTTGTAAGGTTACAACTAGTAATATGTTTTGTATAATCTCTTCATCACTAATTAAATCTATAGATGGTTTTACTCTTCTTCTAACTACAACTGGACGGTCATCATTGAAGAATAAGAAATTATTATTTTCTGTTACATTTTCATTTTTGATACTTACTTCTAGTGCTTCATCTATTTTGTTTTTGAATTTTGCACCTGCACGTTTAAGGTTACATGCTTCTCTTAAGCGTAATACTAAATCGTCTTTGTGTATTGGGCTTTCTTGTCTTATTATTTCTTCAATATTTTTCGCTACATCGTCAATTGGACTGTCATATAATTGTTTTGTGTTTTTGATTTGGATGTTTTTGGCTTCTGCATATTTTGGAACTAGTTCATCCATGTTTGTTGCTGTTTCTGTTAGTTTGGTGTCGTCATAGAATTTAAGAACATTATTTTTACGTTTTTCTTTTGTTGTTTCTTCATTAATATCTGATATTAGATCTTCTAATTTATCATCTTTTGTTTCTTTAATTTCTGGTTCTGGTTTTTTTGTTGGTTGTGGTTGTGTTTCTGGTTCAGTTGGTTTTGGTTTTTCTGTTTCGTATTCTTTTATTGGAGCTATTGTTTCGTTTTCATTTGCTCTATCTATTACATATACATTTTCTTGGATTTCTGTTGGGTTTTCTATTTCTTTTAATGAGTCATCTATGTACTTGATTTCATTTTTAACATCTGTGATACTTTCTGTTATTGATTTTATTGAGAATCTGTCTTTTGGTTTGTGTGATTTGTTGTTTTTCTTACGTACTACATTGTTTTTACGTAGTTGGTTGTCCATTTTTGTTGCTGCTTCGTAGTATTCTCCTTCATGGTATTCATAGTCATTGTATTCTTCATATTCTTCTTCAGTGTTTGTTGTTACTGGTGTTGTATTGTCTAATGCTTGTGAGTATTCAAATGGTATTTTTTCATCTTCTGGTGTTATTACATTATGTTCTGGATTTATATTTGGTTGAATTTCTTCTGTTTCTGTTTTTGTTGTTTGTTTTACATGTTCTGGAGTAATTACTATATCATCTATTACTGGTTCTTCAATTATTGGTTCCTCTTCTATTACTGGTTCTATTGGTTCAGTTTCTGGAGTTAAAACTTCTGCTTCAATTATTGGTTCTTCATCTATTACTGGTTCTATTGGTTTAGATTCTGGAGTTAAAACTTCTGCTTCAATTATTGGTTCTTCATCTATTACTGGTTCTTGTGTTTCTTCTGTTAAATCATGTTCTGGAGTAATTACTATATCATCAATTTCTGGTTCTTCAATTATTATTTCTTCTTCTGCGATAGTTTGGTTTTCATCTGTTTCTTGCATTATGTTTTCAAGTTCTTCAGTTATTGTTGATTCGTTTAAGCTTTTATGGAATTTGAATTCTGATTCTTCTTGTTTTTCTTCGTTTTGTGGTTTTATTTCGAATGTTATTGGATCTTCTTTACGTTCTATAGGTTCGTGTTCTACTTCAATAATATTTTCTGGTTCAGGAATTACATCTTCAATTTCTTCTTCCATTATTGGAGTTTCTGGTTCTTGCATTATATTTTCAGGTTCTTCTCTTATGATTTCTGACATTATTGGAGTTTCTGTTTCTGAGTTTGAGTTTCCAAATTCTTCTCTTATGATTTCTGACATTATTGGAGTTTCTGTTTCTATGATTTCTGAGTTAATTATTGATTCTTCCTCTTCTTCCTCTTCTTCTGAATATGCTGGACTTTCATAAGAGAACATTGGTGGTTCTTCTTCAGTTTCTTCTTCTATTACTTGTGTTTCTGTTTGTGTTTCTATATCTTGAGGTTCTGTTTCAACTATTTCTGGAGTTTCAGGTTCTTCTGTTTCTTCAGTTTCTTGATTATCTGCTGGAGTGTATACCATTACTGGTAGAATCTCCATACTTTTTGCTGCTTCTAATTCTATACTTATTTCATTTCTTACCGTTTGTCTTTGTGTGGTTTCTACTTCTTGGAGTAATCGTTTACGTGCCAGGTCACGATTTCTATACCAATCTGTACTCCATAGGTGATATATGTTCCATCCTAAACCTTTTAGTACTTGGTCTCTTAGTCTGTCTCTATCTGTTGCTACTTTACTTGAAGAGTATATTTTTCCATCACATTCTATTCCTAAGATGTATCTTCCAGGATTATTCATGTCTATTACTGCTAAGTCCATTCTGAATCCTGCACATCCTACTCTTTTATCTACATTGTATCCATTTTCTGTTAGGAAATTGTATACTGCATCTTCGAATGGTTCTTCTTCTGTTTCTTCTTGTACTCTTGCACCATAGTTGATTGTTTCTGCATATCCTAGGAAGTTTTTAAGTGCTTTTACACCGAATGGTGGGTTGTGTGTTAGATGCATGTCGCTTGCTTTGAAGTTGCTGAAGACTATACATTTTTCTCTTGCACGTGTTATTAGAACATTTAGTCTTCTTTCTCCTCCTTCTTGGTTTAGAGGTCCGAAGTTTAGGCTTAGTTTTCTTTCTTTATCGAAACCGTATCCTATACTTATGATGATTATATCTCTTTCATCTCCTTGTATGGTTTCTAGGTTTTTTACAAAGAAGTGTTCGTTACGGTCTTCATTGAATAGTGGTTCTAATTCTGGATGGTATTTTCTTTGTATTTCTAGTTCTTCCATTATTGCATTTCTTTGTGAAACACTGAATGTTCCTACTCCTAATGATTTTGTGTCTCCGTATTTTTCGAAGTGTCTGAATACTTCTTTTACTACTAGTTTTGCTTCTTCTATGTTGTTACTTCCTTTTCCTCTGTCATAGTATGTGTCTGAGTGGTATTCGAATTTTAGTCCTAGGTCCGGGTCGTTGTGGCTTGGTGATGGATATATGAGTAGTTCATTATCATAGAATTCTTTGTTACTTGTTGATATTAGTGATTCGTGTCTGCTTCTGTAGTGCCATTTTAGCATTTTGACTGGGAATGATAGTTTGCATAGGTGTAATATGCTTTCCATGTCTAGTGCTGTTGCGATTTCTTCATCTGAGTCTGCGTCTGTCATTTGGTCGAAGAAACTTGTTGGTGGTAGTTGTTGTGTGTCTCCCATTACTACTGCTGTGTCTGCTCTCATGAATGCTCCGAGTGCATCTTCTGGTTTTACTTGACTTGCTTCGTCGAATATTACTACATCAAATTGTAATTTTTCATTTGTTGGGTCAAGATATTGTGCTATTGAGAGTGGACTCATCATGAAGCATGGTTTTATTTTTTTGATTGTTCCCCCTGCTTTTTCTAGTAGTGTTCTAACTGGTAGGTGTCCGCTTTTTCTTGTGAATTCTCCTGCTAGTACTTGGTTTTCTGGTTCGTTTGCTGCTCCGAATATTTGTGGTATTTTGTTGTTTAATTTGTTGTATAGTCTTTTTCTGTTTAGTTGGATCATTTTTGCATCTAGGTCTCTGAATTCTTTTATTTTGTTTTCGTGGAGTTCTCCTATAAATGTGGATAGTGTTTCATCTCCATTGAATACTATATTGAGTAGACTGTCTGCGAAGTTTCCTAGTACTAATGGTTTTACGTCTTCTTTCATTATTCGTCTTTTTTCTATGGTTTCGACGAATATTTTTGAGTTGGTTTTTAGACAGTCATTTTTCATGTTTAGGTATTGTGACCATAGGTGTAAGCTTGGGATTTGTCCTTTCCAGTTTTGTAGTTGGTTTTGCCATTCTTGGAATGTTACATCGAATTTTTCTTTTTTGAATATTTGTCTGTTTCTTGGGTTTAGTTTGTGTTCTAGTTTGGATAGTGTTTTTGTGAATGTTGTTCCTGCTTGTAAGTATTCTTGTGCTCCTTCTTCTGTTCTTAAGTTGTATAAGTCATTTTTCAGTATGTTACATGTTTGTTCTGAGAATGTTCCATTTACTAGGAGTGATGTGAATGTTCTCATCCATTCTTCTACTTTTAGTAAGTCTTTGTATGATACAGTTACATCCCATAGTCTTCCGAAGTATCTTTTTCCTGCTTCTTGGTATTTTGTTATTGTGTGTCTTGCATTGAAGAATGCTTGGAGTTTTTGTAGGTCTACTAGTGCTTGTTGGTCTGATGGTGGTTCTGTTATGTAGATGCTTTTTAGTTGGTTTTTGTAGTTGCTTCCTCCGAATAGTCGGAATTTTTTTTGTGATTCTTTTTGTATTTCTTGTATTAGTGATAGTATGTCTGTTGTTAGTATGTTGTCGTTGAATTTTTCTCTTATCTGTTTGTTTTCTTGGTAGTCTTTTATACAGGTTATTAGTTCATGTGCTTTACTTGGTGAGCTTGTCCATTCTATGTTTCCTACGATGTTTGGATCTATTAGTTCTGTGTTGCTGTTGTCTAGTAGTTGTAGTGCTTCTATACTGTATTTGTATTCTTTTAGTGAGTTTGGTGTTTTTATTCCATATATTTGGTTTACTGTGTCTGCTTCTATTAGGAAGTTGTCTAGACTCATCATTGTGTCGTCTAGTAGGAATTCTATTTCACGTAGGTCTTGTGGTAGTAGGCTTTTTGGTTTTGTTAGTCCCCATGGGTTGTCTTTGCTGATTGTTCCGTTTAGTTCTGCTAGGCTTTCTAGTGATTGTATGATTTCGTCGAGGTCTTTCATTGTTAGGTTTTCACTGTTTGTGAATCTTACTAGTGGTAGTAGTCTTCCTTTTTTGGTGAAGTAATCTTCTGATGATTCTTTCATTCCGTATAGTTGGAATGGGCTTAGTTGTATTTTGTGTACGGGTTTGTGTATTACTTCTGCATATTCGTCTAGTTGTTGTCTTAGTAGTTCTAGTTTTCTTATTGTTTGTTCTATTTTGAGGTTTGATTGTTTTTTGACATTTGTGCTTCTTTCTAGATCTTTTAGTAGTTTTTTTCTTCTTGCTTTGTGTGAGTGTAGTTCTAGTACGAATTTTCCTAGTCCTACATTTTCCATTCTGCTTTTTACAACATCGAGTGCTGCCATTTTTTCACTGACGAATAGGACTGTTTTGTCTTCTGCGAGTAGTTCGCTGATTAGGTTTACTATTGTTTGTGATTTTCCTGTTCCTGGTGGTCCTTCTACTACTAGGTTGTGTCCTGCTTTTACGTTTTCTATTGCTGCCATTTGTGATGAGTCTGCGTCTAGTACATTGTATCTATCTATGTATTGTATTTGGTCTATGTCTTGTTCTGTTACGTTTTCTTCATAGATGTTTTCTTCAGGGTTGAATATTGCTTCAATTAGTGAGTATCTGTGTCTTATGTCACTGTTTTTGAAGGCTTCTGGGTCGAGGTCGTTGTACATTAGGAATTTTGTGAAGCTAAAGAATCCTATTGCAACGTTGTTTAGTATTTCCCAGTTTTGTGATTTGACTGATTCTTTTACTTGGTTTAGGTATTGTGTTACTCCTTCTATGTTGGATACTTGGTTGAATTCTGGTAGTTGTATTCCGTCTTCTAGTAGTTTTGCTTTTAGGGAGATGTTTGTTTTTATTTCTTCTCCTGTCCAGTGTAGTGTGTAGCTTTTTCCAACGTTTTTTCTTTCCATTTCTACGGGTATTAGTATTAGTGGTGCTAGGTTGTCTTGTTTTGGTTTATGTCGGTCTTTCCATTTTAGGAATCCTACTGCTACATAGAGGATGTTGTATCCTTGTTCTTGTATCATTGATTTTGCTTGTTGGTTTATGTAGAATAGTCTTTTTTGTAGTTCTGATGGTGATAGGTCTGCTCTTAGTGTTTTGTCTCCATCTTTGAATATTTGTAGGTCTAGTGATGGGTGGTCCCATATTCTTCTGAATCTTGATTGGTCTGTTTCTTCTTTCTTGTTTGGTGCAAATGTCATGGTGTGGTCTTTTATGACTAGTGTGTGGTACATGTTGGCGGGTGTTTGGTTGGTGATTGTTAGTGTTTTTGATCGTGGTTTGAAGTTTAGTAGTTGGTTTCTTAGTGTTAGGTCTAATAGTTTTTTTCTTAGATTGTAAAATTCTTTTGCTATGTTTTTTTGAGATGAAGCCATTTTTTTACCCTTTGTTTTTTATTTTATTTGTTTTGAGAATTAGTTTTTTATTCGTTTTAAGTCATTTATTATTTTGGTTGTTTCTTATTTATAAAACTAGTTTTAATACTGTTAAGCTTAAGAGTATTACTTTTTTGAGGTTTTGAAAGAATTGTTAAAAAAAGTAGGAAAAATGTAAAATAATGATAAAAAAAGAAAAAAGAGAAATTATAAGTTATCTATTGCAGTTACTAAGAGTTGGATTGTTTTTTCAACATCATCCATACTTGCAACACTTACTGGTGTGTGTATGTAACGTGTAGGTACACTTACAACACCTGTTGGTATTCCTTCACGAGTAAGGTGTATTGCAGTACCGTCTGTGGTTCCTCCATCACTTACTTCTAATTGATAATCTATGTTTCCTTTTTCACCTGCTTCAATTAGCATATCTCTTATAACTTTAGGAGTCATTATTCCTCTTCCTGAAGCATCAATTAGAACTACTGCAGGACCTTCTCCCATTTTACATGGAGCTTCTTCTAATTTTATTCCAGGATGATCTCCAGATAATGTTGTGTCTAATGCAAATGCATAGTCAGGATTTAATTTATAGGATGATACTCTAGCTCCTTTAAGACCAACTTCTTCTTGTACGGTTCCAACACCATAAACTGTTGCACGTGTGTTTACTCTTTTTAGAACTTCCATCATTACATAGCAACCTATACGGTTATCTAATGCTTTTCCCATTATTGTGTTGTTTGGGAATTCTTCGAATAGTGCATTGAATGTTATTGGGTCTCCTACTGCAACCATTTTTTCTGCTTCTTCTTTGTCTTTTGCACCTATATCTATGAACATATCATCGTATTTTATTACTTTGTTACGTTCTTCTGGTTTTGTTACATGTGGTGGTTTTGATCCTATGACTCCTATGTGTTGTCCTGATTTGCTGTGTATTGTTACTGTTTGGTTCATTAGCATTTGGTCGTTTATTCCACCGATTGTTGCGAATTTTATGTAACCGTTATCGTCTATGAATTTTACCATTAGTCCGATTTCGTCCATGTGTGATGCTAGCATTACTGTTGGTGCGTTTTCTTCACCTTTTTTTGTGCAGATTACATTTCCCATTTTGTCTGTTTCTATGGTGTCTGCTACATCTTTTAGTTCTCTTTTTATTATTTTTTCTATTTCTGTTTCGAATCCAGATATTCCTGGTGCTAGACTTAATTCTTTCATTAATTCCATATTTTGAGTAATTTTAAGCATCTCCTATAATTTTTATGATTTTTATTCATTTATTATTTATTAGATTATGTTACCTTTATAATTTTTTAGTACATATTGGTAGTCTTTTAAGTGGTTTATGTTTATTAGTTCTAGGGGGTTTTCTTCTTTTATTCCATAGAATGTGTAGTTGTCTTTGTGCATTTTTCTTAGTATTGGGTTTAGGTTGCTGTTTTCTTTTTTTAAGTATTTTATTAGTTCTGTTCTGTTTGTTGCAAATGGCATTCCTAGTCCTAGTGCTGTGTCTAGTTTTCCTATTTTTTTTCTTCTGAGTACTGTTATGTTTTTTGTTGGGTTTTTTAGTTGGTGGTTTAGTATTTTTTTATATGTTTTTGTTGTTATTGTTGGTTGGTCTCCTGTTGTGCATAGTACTGTTTTTGATTGTGTGTTTTGTAATCCATTTAGTAATGATTGTGATAAATCTACATCATGGTTTTGATTTTCTATTATTTTTAATCGAGAATCATTAATATCATTTATTGCTTCAAGGATTTCATACTTGTAATGACCAAGTATTAAAATTATTTCATCAACATTTAATTTAAATACATGATCTAAAGTTTCAGCAACAACACAAGAATCACCTAAAGAAAGAGCAAGTTTATTCTTTAAACTACAACCTGCATCCAACATATCTTGTCTCATACGGGAATTCTTACCAGCTGCAGTTACAATAACAGAAACATCAAACATAATAAAAAAAAATAGAATAAGAGGAAAAGAAAAAAAAGAAAAAATAAAATAATTTAACCTGCAACAGTAGCAACTTGAACAGGATCAGAACTACTGCTACTATTAACTGTAAGATTTGAAGGAACTAACTCTTCAACAGCAGCATAAATAGCCATACCTGTACCACTACCTTCAGTCCACATAGTAATACGTATTGGATAATCTAACGGATTAGATACAAAAATACCAGTACTAGGACTATAACCAAATAAAACAGCATTCTCACCAGTAGTCATACCTACAGGTAAAGGAGCTCCAATACTTAATGCAACAGAACGTAAAACACGAGCAGGAGGACAAACTCCATGAGTAGCAGCTCCAGATTCAGCTTCAGGTTCAGGAACACTACTAAAAGCAACATCCTCACGACCACAACCTTGAGAATGAGCAGGAATAATAGTATTATTCCAAGCTAAAACAAACTGACGAGCATTTAAAGCCCTATTAGCATCATTATATTGAGGGTGACTACCAAGAGAAGTAACAGCACTAGCAAGTTCAACAGCCTGAGTATCATTAGGCATATAAACTACAACACTATCACCTTGAGGATGACAAATAGTATAATTATAAGCACCACCTAACTCTTTCAAAGTATCAGAACTAATGTAAGAACGTCCATCATTAAAACCACCTACACTACGTTGTAAAATATATTTACTACCAACACTTGCAGAATTATACCATGCTTTAAGTTGAGAAATATTATGATCAGATTCAACAGTACTTTCACTAATTTGGCCTGCAGAAACATGACCAAGAACTTCACCAGTAATATTATTTACAACATCAATACCATCTTCAGTTTTAACTGCCTGTGTATATGGAATAATATAACCCCAAACAGCACCTTCAGGTTTATGAACATTAATTGTACCATTATCAATACTTACATAACCAGGACCATCAAAATTAGCAGCACGACCATTACTATCAACTGCCCCATGAACAATTTCACTAGCAGGCATTGAAGCAACACCAGTACAAATTGAATAAATAAAATTCATATAATGACCAGTAGTAATCTTATCTTCAAGATAACCTAAATTAATTACAGCAGGATAACTTTTAACAGCCCCATCATCAATAACATCATCTCCACTAAAAACAGTGGTTCCATTTTCACCTACTAAAATATCATTCATTTCATCTAAGGTTAAATTATTTGTATTAGCGAAACTAAATGGTGCTAAAACGAGAATAATAGCAAACAAACCAATTAAAACCTTAAATGAATTTGTATTTCTTCTTTTCCTCAAATAAAACATCCCCTATTATTTACATAACATAAAAATTAATATTAATAAAAATTATTTTTCACTTAAAGATTTAGAAATCTCCTCTAATCGCTCTTGTACTGCAAGTATCATTTCTTGACCATTACCACCAATGAAAATAGCATCTTCAAAACTATATTCAGCTACAAAACCTATAATATCATCTAAAGTAAATGCAATTTCAACTCTACCCCCATATTTAATATCATGTAAACGATACTTAGCTTGATCTAATGTATTCTCCAAACCAGGGAATAAAACAATAACTTCAGGATAAGTTGCTGCTACTTCATTAAGTATATCTAAACGAGACTCTTCATTATTACGAGGAGTTCCAATAAATGCTGCATAAAACTGTTTTTCTTCAAGTAAACTCTTAACAGCACTACTATTATCGGTTTTTCCAATGTAAATATCACATTCATTTAAACGTATAACTTTAAGCCTACCATCAACAGGTTTAAAGTCTTTCAATGTATTATTAATAATACCTTCATCAATATCTAATTTAAGTGCAATAGATTTAGCAAGACCTGCATTAAGCTTATTAAATTCACCAAATAAATTTAATTCACCAGTATATTTATCAAAAATATTCAGATTATCAATAACTTCTTTAAAATCATCATAATCTTCATTTCTAACAAAGACCTCATTAATATCTGTGAAAAATCTTCTAACAGTATCCTTATAATTTTCAATAGTTTTATGAACATTCATATGGTCATTTCCAATATTAGTTAAACCAACCATATCAATATCAAAGCAATAATTAACAAAATCTAATGTCATATCACATGCTTCAACTAATATAACATCAAAATCATCTTGTTCTGCTTCTAAAATTAAATCATAATAACCTTGAAAACCACCACCAGCATTACCACCAGTTAATACATTCAAACCTGCATTAACTAATATTTCCTTAAGCATTGTAACTGTGGTTGTTTTACCATTAGTACCTGTAATAGCAATAGTTAAAATATCTTTATGCTTATTTACAACATCAGATAATAATTTGCCTTTATATTTTTCTCCAGCGGGAGTGTTGAATATACTTGGACTTAAAGCAATTGCATCACATGATTCTATTTCCTTGTCATTACTATAACCTAAATCGATTATAATATCATCTATTGCAAATCCTATTTGATCCTCATCACTTATTAGATTTAAATCTAATATTGGTAATCCAATATCTGAAAAATCAATATTTGTAGATGAGTCTGTTGCATATACTTCCCAATCATGGTCAATGAATGATTGTAATGCTTTTTTTCCTTCTACTCCAAGTCCTATTACTGCAGCTCTCAAAAAAATTTATTCCCCTTATATTAGGTTTTAATATTTATAATTCTTTTTTTTAGAAAAAAATAGTATTTTAAAATTTAAATACATTCTATAATTATATTAACTAATCTTATTTAAATAAGTAGGATATTTTCACAATGTGGTCAACTTAATTTTTTTCTGTTTTTAATGCTTTGTTTTTTTCTTAATT
>CAYSIF010000052.1:0-10500 GCA_964431035.1 uncultured Methanobacteriaceae archaeon
ACACACCCACAAACACACACATCACATAGCAAAATAAAAAATTTCACTAAAAAAATTTTCCAATAAATTATAATAAAAAAAAAGAATTTTATAATTTATCTGGAAAATACAACCTATTTTTTATCTCTTTTTTCAAATATTCATCATAATATACTTTTTTTACAATAATTCTAATCCTATAAACAATCTAGATTTATATTTCCAAAAACTATAATCGTAAACACAAACACCTACAACATGAAACACAACTAACAGAAAAAAATAATAAACAATCATAAAAGATACAATAAAAATATAAATAATACAAGTACTAATCATGTTTATATGACTAAATTTCACAGTTACGCTATAAAATAATAAAAAAATTAAGGAAAATATCTAAAACATAGATACTCTCTACTTTTTTCCTTATTTTTTCAACTATTTTTCAAGATTTTAATATAAAAGAATACTATTTTATATTAGTTTAATCATAAATTTAATTAATATAAATTATTATTTAATAAAATTTTTTCCTTTCATTTTTTTTCAAATTTAAAGGATTTTTTCATAAAAAAAGATAATTATTTAGGTTGTAAATTAAAGTGTATAAAATCGGAGTATGTGAAACAACATTTGCACGATTTGAAATGGGTAAAGCAGCAATGGACGAACTACAAAGTAACGGAACAGACTTAAAAATAATTCACAGAGTAGTTCCAGGAATAAAAGACTTACCAGTAGCTTCAAAAAAACTCATCGAAGAAGAAGGATGCGAAATTGTAATGGCACTAGGAATGCCAGGACCTATGCAAAAAGATAAAGTCTGTGCACACGAAGCAAGCACAGGACTAATAACAGCACAACTAATGACAAACACCCACATAATCGAAGTATTCGTACATGAAGATGAAGAAGAAGACGACGAAGAATTAAAACTTCTAGCAGAAACACGTGCAAGAGAACATGCACAAAACATCATCAAAATGAAATTCAAACCTAAACAATTCAAAAGAGAAGCAGGTCAAGGAAAACGAGAAGGAAAACCAGACGCAGGACCTTTATAAAAAAGTAATACTTAAAAAAATGGAAAACGAAAACACCAAATACAATGACAGCCCAGACGGAGTTTATGTAGTTGTACCAGCATACAATGAAGAAAAAACAGTAAGCCAAGTAATCGAAGAAATAGCAAAAAGAGGATACTACGTAGTGCTGGTAAACGATGGATCATCAGATAACACACTAGAAAACACAAAAAAATCACAAAAAAAATACCCAAACCAAATAATAATAGTATCACACATAATAAACAGAGGACTAGGAGCAGCACTAAACACAGGAATAGCAGATGCACTAAAACACAAAGCAAAATACATAGTAACATTTGATGCAGACGGACAACACGAAGTAAACGACATACAAAAAGTATGCAAACCATTACAAGAACAAAAAGCAGAAGCAGTAATAGGAGCAAGACCGTTCGAAGACATGCCACTAAGTAAAAACTTCGCAAACACAATGATGAACCTACTAACAAGAGTATTCTACAGAGTAAAAGTAAGAGACTCACAATCAGGACTAAGAGCATTTACAGCAAATGCAGCATCAAAAATAAATGTAGTATCACAAGGATACGCAGTATCCTCAGAATTCATAAAAGAAATAAAAGATAACAACCTAAAACTAGAAGAAGTAACCATAACAACAATATACACAGATGAAACTGCACAAAAAGGAACAAATGTATTCGTAGGAATAAAAATAATGCTAAAAATGATATTTGATATGTTCCGACTATAAAAAAATAATAAAAAAAATTTGAGGTAAAAAGATTATGATGTTTCCAATACACTTCCACCTATTTCAAGCACTATTCACAATACTAACAATAATATCTATAGCAATAATGGTATTAAGATATAAAAATCGTAAAACTACAACTTTAACATTGATAATATGGGTAATAGTATGGATAGCATTACTAATTTTCGCTTTCATGCCACAATTATCAGATAGAGTAGCACACCACTTTGGAATAGGGCAAGGTGTGAATCTATTATTTGCAATAGCAATTATTGGTTGTTTCTACTTAATATTCCACTTATATGATAAAGTAGACAAGCAAGAACAAAATATAAATCGTCTAGTAAGAGAACTAGCAATAAAAAATGAAATAATAACAAAAATAGAAGAAATTGAAGAAGAAAAAGAAGATTAAGAGGTTATAACTAAAAATGTTATATTTTAGAGGATGTACGGCAAGAGAAAAAATGCCACAAATTGAACAAGCAACAAAATACATATTGGATAAAGCAGAGATTCAATATGAAACATTAGAAAATGAAGGATGTTGCGGATCAGTACTATTAAGAACAGGATTCAAAGAAGATGCAAAAAAACAAATGAAAGAAAACCTAAAAAAACTAGAATCCTACAAAAACGACACAATAATAACATCATGTTCAGGATGCTACAAAACACTTAAAGATGACTATAAAGAAATACTCGATGAAGAATTAAACGTAGTGCACATATCACAACTAATAAACCAACTAATAAAAGAAGGTAAAATACAACTACAAAAAGAAGATATAAAAGTAACATACCATGACCCATGCCACTTATGCAGACATGCAGGAGAATCAGAAGCACCAAGAGAAGTCATAAAAGAAATAGCACAACTTGAAGAAATGGAACACAACAAAATGAATGCACTATGCTGTGGATCAGGTGGAGGAGTAAAATCTGCATATAATGAAATATCAAACACCATAGCAAAAAGAAGAATACAAGAAGCAAAAGACACAAACACAGACTTACTAGTAACAGCATGTCCATTCTGCAAACTAAACCTATCAACAAATGGAGACATCACAGTATTGGACTTATCAGAATTCGTATACAACAACTTAAAAGGAGGAAACCAGTAAAAATGATGCTAGAAAGCGAACTAGAAACAATGCGAAAATCCTTCAAAACATCAAGTGAAAGAACCAATCAACTAATGAAAGACCCAAAAATGCAGAAACTCAAAAAAAGAGTACAAGAAATACGAGAAAATGCAATAAAAAACAATGAACAATTATACAAAGAAGCAAAAGCAAACTTAGAAGCTAATGGAATTGAAGTAATATATGCAAAAGACATAGAAACAGTACAGGAAAAAACAAAAGAACTAATAGAAAAATACTCAAAATATGACAAACTAGAAGATGTAACAGTAGTAAAAGCAAAATCAAACACAATACGGGAAGTAGAAATAGAAAAATACCTAGATAATTATGGGGTAAACTTTATCGCTACAGATTTAGGAGACCGTATACTACAATTAAAAGACAAAGAAGGAATACCAGTACATCCAACAGGACCAATAGCACACTTAAACATAAAAGCAATAACTGAAGTAATAAACAACACTCCAGAAATGGATGTAACAGTAACAGAAAATGCACAGGAAATAATGCAAGCAGTAAGAAAAGATGTCCTAGATTTAATGAGTAAATCTGATGTTGGAATAAGTGGAGCAAACTGTATATCTGCAGAAGAAGGATCATTAGTATTAATACATAATGAAGGAAACATAAACCATATAATATCAAAAAAATTACATATTGTAGTAGCAGGAATAGATAAAATAGTACCAACATTAGAAGATGCAGTAAGTATAGCAAAACTAGAAACAGTTTATGCAACAGGGAAAAGAATAACTTCTTATATGAATGTAATAAGTGGACCATCAAAAACTGCAGATATAGAGAAAAAATTATTTAAAAATATGTATGGTGCAGAAAATGTTGTTGTATTCTTATTAGATAATGGAAGAAGTGAAGCATTTAATGAATGTTTATGGTGTATAGGATGTGGAAATTGTACAGTGTCCTGTCCTGTGTATAATGCAATTGGTAATGAGTTTGGTTATAATAATTATGTTGGTGGAAGAGGTGTTGCATTAAGTAGTTTCATATCTGATGATGAAACAAGTAAGGATTCTGGTTTATTTAAATGTACTTTATGTGGTTTGTGTACTGAGAATTGTCCTGTAAGCTTACCAACTAATATGCTTATAGAACATATTCGTGCAAATTGTAATAATGAGGGTATATTCTTAAAACCTCACAAAGTTATTAAAGAACATATTGAGGATCATGATAGTCCTTATTAATTTTTAAAAGTATTACTTTTATATTTTTCTTTTATTTCTTTTGTTTTTGTTTTATTTGTTTTTCTTTTTTGGTTTTTAGTTTATTTTTGTTTTGTTTTTTATTATTTTATTTGTTTTTTTCTCTTTTTTTAGTTTTTGTTGTTTTTTTATGGTTTTTTCTATTTTGTAAGTATTACTTTTTTTAAATTTTATCCTATTTATGTAATAACTAATTTTATATTATTATTACTATTAATAATACTTTGTGATAAGTAAAAAAATAAAATTATTTTTTCCATATTTTAATTTTTCACATATCACAATTTTTTTTATACAATATAAACTCAAAAAAACATTAAAATCTTTTCTTCAAAACAAAATAGACTAGAAAAATGTTTTTTTATAAGGTTGTAGATGATTTTGAATAAGAGCATAAAATTTTTAGCAGTTTTTTTAATATTAATATTTTTAGCAATAGGTGCTGTAGCTGCTGAAGATACAACTAATAATAATGTAGCTTCAACAGACACAAACACACTCACTGAAGATATTGCAAACACACAAACAATAAATGTCACTGTGAACTACCAATACTCAGATGATAATACAAAAATAACACCACAAATCATTGTTAAAAATAATAATCAAGTAATAAATTCAATAAAAACAAATAATGGAAACATATACACAGTAGAACTACAAACATCAGAACTATCAACAGCAGATGTAACAGTTTCTGCACCAGGATATGAATCCCAAACAAAAAATAATGTAAATATTCTTGAAAACTTAATATTCGACTTAAAAGCTACTGAAAGTTACCAACTCGGTAGAGACATAACTGCAACTGCAGACAATATTCTAAACTTCAAATCTGCAGATAGAGTTTTAGCAATCACAACAGCAGGAGTACCTAAATATAAAGGTGCAACATCACAATATGCAATAGATGGAATATTAAACTATGCAAACGGCCTAATAACATATGGACAAGGAAACATCCTAATGTTACGCCAAACAGAAATAGACCCAATAGACTTCTGTTTCGTAACCCAAAAAGGAGATGAATTACAAGCAGTAATATTCAATAACGCATCATCAAAATACTCATATTTAGGAACTATCTCAGAAAAAATGTCTCATAGCCAATGGAACAATTTATGCCAAGCTGTAGGTTCTACAGATGCTTTCTCATATGCAAGTCTAGCTAATGCATGGAAGGATAATATAACCTATTTAGTGCTCCAAGAAGCAGCATTCCACGGACACGTCTGTGAAGGAACACTAGGGGGATACACAATAACTCAAGCAATACTAAAAGATTATCCTCCAGTAAAAGAAA
The DNA here is from genome assembly GCA_964431035.1 of uncultured Methanobacteriaceae archaeon. Classification (GTDB taxonomy): domain Archaea; phylum Methanobacteriota; class Methanobacteria; order Methanobacteriales; family Methanobacteriaceae; genus Methanobrevibacter_A. The sequence continues at coordinate 5,466 of CAYSIF010000052.1, forward strand.
CAGCAGTTGACAATGGAGGATCACCAGGAGACATAACCTCATATAAAATATTAGGAATACCTGGAGACTCACTAAACGATGCAGTACTATTTTACCTAGACTCAACAGCAGGTAAAAAATCATACACAGGTTTCAACACAACATCTACAGGAGCTAACACTACAATGTTAGCATTAATCAGATGGAAAGATGCAGTAACCTCATACAATGCACAAACAAACCAATACGAAATAAAAACTCCTGGAAATGGAACACTAGCATTATTACAATACAATGCAGAAGAAAATAAAAAACAATTCCAAAAAGAAACAGGAATAACAGATGAAGGTAGCTTAGAAGAAATATTATACAACACATGGTGGATTAACAAAATAAAAACAAACCCATCAAGTTTAATATCATACATCTATGAAATAGACGGAATATCTGAAGAAGATCTATACTACTTCATAGGATCAGCTGATGACATAACATTCCCAACAGCAATAAAAAATGCAACAAATGCTGGAGAAGTTCGTTTTAAAGCATCACAAGCACACGGTTTAGACTTTGAATACATACAAAACCTAAGCAAAAAACTACCAACATCCACACGTGCAAACACTGCAACAACAACTGGAAGCTTAACATATGAACAAATAAAAAATATAGGAACCACAGCAAGTAACATAGCAAAAGAAGAATTTTCAAAAGCAGGTATAACTCTAGATAAGGACATGCCAAATTTCATGGTAATGACATCTGCAGGATATGTTTTAGTAAATGGACAATCTACTGAAGCAGCATGGGATGGATTATATGAAATATTTGGATCAAGATTATCCAGACAAACCTTATTACCAGACCACAATGGAATATGGAAACCATTATGGTTCACATTCGTACTAAACCAAGGAAATTCTAAATTAATGGCAGTATATGTAAGATACAATCCAGATGGAACATACTACATAGCAAGCTACGAAAACAGCACAACATTCGATATAGGATGGAATACAATAAACAGTTCTAAAGCATACAATGATATGGGAAGCATAGTATTTGTTGATGGAAACTGGTTCAGCATACAAAGTATATCCAATGCATGGTCACACGAACCAGAATTTGACCAATTATTATCATTCTTATTCCACAACCATGCATGTCCAGGAGTACAACCAGGATTCATAATGACAGACTACATACATCAAAACTACCCACTATCAGAAAACGAATCTTACTTCTATATTGCATCAAGTATTTACTGTAAAGATGATAGTTTAGAATATATATTAGGAGTATCACCAGGTATGGGAACATACATGGTTCAAAGACTACCAGATTCATATGTCGAAGACAATGAATACTTAGAAGGCGGAACCAAAGAAGGAGTTCTTGTAGTATGGGATAGTGCTAATAATATAGGTAAAGCAGTAATAATGAACTTTAAATGGCCTACAGTAGATACAAGTTCCGGTTCAACATCAGAAGCTAAAAGAGCAATGCAAATAGCAGCATTCATAGATATTTACAAAGGAAACGAAAATCCAAATGTTAAAGAATTACCACAAGTACTAGGATCAGAAGAAAGATACATTACCGCAGAACAATTCAACACAATAAAATCCGGAGGAACAGAAGACCAAAATATAATGCAATTCATAAAAGGCCTACCTGTTGTCTCAAAAGAATCTCTAATAGAACAAAACAAAGCAAACCAACAAACCAATAATACCAACAACCAAAACCAACAAACAAACTCCAATGGTCAAAGTACTAACAGCGGATCATCTTCAAAAAACACTATCAGAAAAGCATCCAGTGCATCAAAATCCTCCAACAATGTTGGAGTAACATATAACATTCAAAGCACAGGAAACACTGCAAGCGCAGATCAATCTGATGCAAGTGACGAAGATGGTTCAAGTGACAGTGGAGAAGCATATGAAGTATCCACAAGCACACCAACATCAAACACTCAAGATAATACTTTAGCATACACAGCTGCAGGATTAATTGGAATTCTAGCAATAGCTGGAATTGGATTCTACAGATTCCGAAAATAAATATACAAAATTTTTTTATTCAAAAGGAGAAATTATTATTCTCCAAATCCATTTTTTTCTTTTTTTTAAAAAATCCTATCCACATATAAATTCATAAAAAAAATTTTTTTTTCATTATTATCAAATTTATGGAATCTAAAAATATAAGGAGGGTACTTTTTTAATATGGTTTCATCAATTCCTGGAAGCAATATACTAAACATAATATTAGATGTAATTGCACAAAGCCTACAAATTCCAGTAATCATATTCTTGATAATATTTGCAATAGTATCAATAATCCTATTAGGAGGATTAATATCCGAGCATACATCAAGAAAAAAAATTCCAATAAACCAATTAGAAGAACTAATACTCAAAATTTCAAACTCAACAAGCAATGAAGAAATAAAAGAACTATTAAACACAACAGACATTCCAAAATCACAAAGAGAAATATTAATCAAAGTAACAGACTCGAACTTACCAGATAAAGAATCCCGAGAAATATTAGCAAGAAAATTACTAGAAAACGAAGAAAATAAACTAGATAAACAATTAGAAAAAAGTGATGTTATAACAAGAATAGGTCCAACACTTGGATTAATGGGAACCTTAATACCAATGGGTCCAGGACTAGCAGCACTTGGCTCTGGAGACATTATAACATTATCACAATCAATAATCATAGCATTCAACACAACAATCGTAGGTATAGGTGCAGGAGCATTAAGCTACTTCGTATCTAAAATTAGAAGAAGATGGTACGAAGAATACATATCAAATTTAGATGCATTACTTGACATCATACTAAATACATTTAATTAAAGAGGGGTTAAAAATGGTTAGAAAATATAAAAAACGTTATAAAGATGCAGAAGAAGACCCCATGGCAGGAGTAGCTAATCTTGTTGATGCAATGCTAGTTATCGCTGTAGGATTATTAGTATTTTTAGTTATGAGTTGGAACATGCAAGATATTGTATTCAATGAAGATATGACTGCTGAAGAAAGAACTAATGCAATAAACTCAATGCAAAATGCAGTTAACATTGACCAAGGAGAACAATTAAACGACACACCAGATACAACTAATAGTTCTGGACAAGGATACACCGAAATGGGTAAAGTATACAGAGATCCAAGTTCGGGAAATCTGATTATGATTAGAAATTAAATACTCATCTTTTTAAGGAGTTGATATGTATTAAAAATTTTAAAAAATATGTCCTAATATTTTCATTAATACTCATTATATCAGTAAGTTTTGGAGCAGGATTAGTTTTCGCTCATCCAGGTCACGGTGCAGAATACCCTGAAGAAGTAACATCTGGTTCTAGTTCAAGTTCTAGCTCTAACACACAATCTTCAAATACACACACTTCAAGTTCAAACTCTAATCACAGATCTTCAAGTTCCACTACAAGCTCATCACATAGTCAAAGTTCAACAAACAATCAAGTAACAAGCTCATCAAACTCAAACCCAACATCACAGACCACACAAGATACAAACAATACTATAGAAAACAATACAACTACAAACCACTCAACAGATAATACAAATACTGGAAATGAATTACTGTCATTTAATAATATCATATTATTAATATTTGGCATAATTGGTGTGATATTTGCAATAATTGTTATAAAACTATTTAAAGATTTATAAAAATAATTTATGGGGAGTATAGTGTCTTATGCATTTACCAGATGGAATATTACCATTAAATCAAGCGATTATTTACTGGTTAATAGGTTTAATATTTTTCGGATATTATTTTATAAAATTTAGAAAATCAAGAGATAATCAAAGATTAGTTAATATAGCAATATTTTCAGCAATTGTAGCAGTTTGTTCGGGTATAAGTATTCCAACACCTTTTGGAGCATCTATACATTTCTTTTTAATACCACTTGCCGCTATATTATTAGGTCCCTATAGTGGAGTAGTTGTAACTTTTATAGCATTATCTATACAAGCATTGGGGCTGGGAATGGGTGGAATATTAGCATTAGGATGTAATGTTCTAGTAATGGGAGTAATATTGTCATTTGTAACATATTATACTTATAAATTAATGGAAGATTTCTTTAATAAATCAGTATTAATATTTTTAAGCACATTAACCGGTATAATATTTGCTAGTATTAGTCAAATGATAATAATAATGTTTTCAGGAACTGGAAACTTTGAATTACTCATTTTAACTTTAATACCATTCTATATATTAGTTGGAATTATTGAAGGTTTTGGAAATGTTGTTATTATTGAATTTATGGAAAAATTAAAACCTGAAATTTTTGATTTAGAAAAAATTTAAACAGATAAAAATTATTTTATTTAATTTTTTTTTAGGAGAAATACTTATAATGAATTTTAATAAATTAGTTTTGTTATTAATTGTATTGTTTGTTGGAATGTCTGCAGTTAATGCACATGGTGTAGATGTTACTGATAATCATATGGTTATAGCAGATGATTCTAATGGTGCTAATGCTAAAGTTTTAGCTGATTCTAATAATATTAATATTACTGTTTATAAATTCACATCTTATGATGAGGTTGAACATGTTCTTTTACATGCATTAAATAATACTGATAAAAGAATTGTGGTTATTGCTTATCAGGATGAAGTTAGGAGTTTTCTTGATGAGCATCCTGATTTAGCAAGTAGAGTGTTTATATCCTCTGATAATGATGATGATTTGAGAAATGCTATGATGTTAGCATCAGGTAGTATTAATTCTGGTTCTGTTAGTTCTGGTAATGATTTTTTACTGTCTTTGGGAACTGGTTTAATTGTTGGGATTTTAGTAGGTTTAGCTGGTGGTTTATTTTTAGCTAAACGTAAGTTATCTTAATTATTTTTTTATATTTTTTATTTTTTTATTCTTTTTTTTATAATTTTCATATTTTTTGCAATAGTTTCTAATTGTTTTTGTTATTGTAGTAACTCTCTGTATAGGTTGTGCTGTATGTTTTATTATGGCGTTGGTTTAAGTTATAAT
>CAYSIF010000053.1:0-10442 GCA_964431035.1 uncultured Methanobacteriaceae archaeon
CGAATACGTAGCATCAAGACCATTCAGAGTAAACGCAGGACCAGTACAAGCATACGTAATGGTACCAGGAAACAAAACAAGATACCTAGCAGAACTAGAAGCAGGAGACCCAGTACTCGTAGTAGACAAAAACGGAAACACAAGAGAATCCATAGTAGGAAGATGCAAAATAGAAAAAAGACCACTACTCCTCCTAGAAGCACAATACGAAGACATAAAAATAAAATCACTACTACAAAACGCAGAAACAATAAGAGTAGTATCCTCAGAAGGCGAAGCAGTAAGCGTATCAGACCTACAAAAAGGAGACAAAGTAAAAGTCTTCATAGACTCAAGCGCAAGACACTTCGGAATGGCAATAGAAGAAACAATAATCGAAAAATAAAAAACATTAAATTTTAAACCATCATTTTTTCACCATCATTCATTATTTTTACTTAAGGATAACAAAAGATTATGTCAGAAAATATAAGAAGCTTTTTAGCAATAGAACTAAAACCAGAGCTAAAAACAGAAATAAAACAAATAATAAAAGAATTCAAAAAAATAGACACAGACATAAAATATGTCTCAACAGAAAACCTACATTTAACCTTAAAATTCTTTGGAAACATAAATACTAAAAAATTAGATCAAATTAAACTATCCACTCAAAAAATAATAGAAAACTTCCAACCATTTAAAATAGAAATACAAGGAATAGGAACATTTCCAAACAAAAATCATATAAAAGTAATATGGATAGGAATAAAAGACAACAAAAAATTATCACAATTACAAAAAGAACTAGATAAAGAATATAATAAATTAGGTTTTAAAAAAGAAAGAGACTATAAATCTCACTTAACCATAGGACGAATGAAAACAGCAAAAAACAAAAATAAAGTTCAAAAAATTATAAAAGAAAATGAAAATATTCCTATTGGTGAGATGACAATAAATAAAATTTATCTTAAAAAAAGCACATTAACACCAAACGGTCCAATATATGAAAATTTAATTGAATTCAGTTTATAATCATCTTTTTAATTTAATAAGGACTTTTATAAATAAAACTTATAAACACAATACTCTATTTTTTCACAATATACTAATTTATATGCTAATTTTAAGTTAAAACAAGTTATAATTAAATAATAATAGAATATGGGATTGTATAGTGGAGCACATTAAAATTTATATTTTCATTGTATGCTCCACTATTTTATACATTGTAATATTACTCTTTTTTTATGCTGGTGTGAGGTAACCACCATCAACCTTTAAATATTCACCATCATTAACAGTAACATACATCACTTCGCCAGATTTATCGGTTAGATCATTACTAATAATACTCTCCAACTCCATACTTGAATCTCGGCTACACTCTACATATCCTCCAGTGTCAGAGGTTGTAGTAAATTTATATTCTCCTGCAGGTATATCAACACCTACTTTGTATGTTCCTTCACTATATTGGTTACTTGCTGTGCCTATTCCAGTTATACTCATTAATTTATCAATATTAACATATAATACACTACATAAACCAATAATTATCACTATCATTGTTAGGATTGTTATTACTTTTCCTAGTGATATACTTTCCTTATTTTCTTTCTTATGAGTATTTTGTTGATAATTAATTGGTCTAATTATTTGTTCATTAACTGGCATCCCACATTCATCACAGTATTTAGAGTTTTCACTTTTTAATTCTGCTCCGCAGTGTCGACAGTATTTGCTCATTTATACACCTCCCATACCTTGATTATTTATTATTTTTAATTATACTATATTATATAATATGGGATATGAAAAAATGATGGATAGGTGTTATTATTTCTATCTCTCTTATTGGTATGTTTTATTCTTTGGGTAATAAGTTATAATCTATTAAATGGTTAAATTTCATATATTAATTGTGTTATGTAAGAGATATTATGAATTTTGTTTTATTAATTATTGCTTTATAGGATTTTTATCATTTTGTCTACAATTTTGTTGTATGGAAATTTTTCGAATTTATTCTTTTAAGTAATTTAGATACTTATTTTAATATTTTAGTTATTTTTTTTGAAAGTTTGTAAAGTGTTTTAGGAAAAATTTGCACTAATGGAGTTTGGGTATATAAAAAATAGTTATTCATTTAAATAAACTTTGTTGTCAATGTTCCAATCCTCATCAGCATCATTTTCTTTTTTAATCATTCCTGCAACATCTTTTAATGTTACTTTTTTTCTGAAGTTGATTTGTGGATTGCCAGACTCGTCAATTCCCCATTCGATGATGGTATTTTCATCAATATTGAATTTGTTTCTAATTTCTTTAGGGATTGGGGTTTGGTTGTTTTTATACATTTTGGTGGTGACTAAAATATTTATCATTTTAGAAATTCCCTAATTTTTTTTTATTTTTTGCTCCATAGTTCGAATTCTTTGATTTGTGGTGGTATTCCCATGTTTCTGCAGCTTTTGAGGTATCCTTTTTCTGATTTTATGTTTTCTTCTTGGTTTTCGCTTGTGTTTGTGAAGTCTATTAGGCCTCGGTTTCGTATTATGGTGTCTCGTGGTTTGAATGTTGATGACCAGATGTAGTATACTTTGAAGGTGGTGTCGGGGTGGTATCCTCCTCCTAGGTCTATGCTTAGTATGTCGCATTTGTTTGTTAGTTTTTTGACTTCTAGTAGGCTTTCGTGTAGTCTTACGTCGTGTTTTATGAATTTTAGGTTGGGGTTGTTGTTTTCTAGTTTTGTCATTGGTTTTATTGCTTCTGGGCTGTTGTCTAGGCAGATTAGTTGTGTTTGTTTTTGGTTGTTTAGTATGTATTGGCTTGTTTTTCCTACGTGGCATCCTAGTTCTATTATGGTGTCGTTTTCTTGTATTAGGTTGTTTAGTTGTTTTCTGTATTTGTTCATTTTGTAGGCTAGTTTAATCATTGTATTTTTATTCCTTGTGTGTATAGTTTGTGTATGGTGTATTGGTTGGTGTCTATGTTGTCGGTGTTGTCTGTTATTGCGAATGCGGTGTTTCCTATTAGTGCCATGCTTGCTCCGTAGGTTTTTTGGTTTAGGTCTTTTATTATTTCTTTTAGTGGTTCTGGTATTAGTTTTGTTTCTTTTACGAATTGGTATGAGCATTTTAGGAAGTTTTCTAGGGTTTTGTTTTTGTTGAATTGTTTTTCTATTTTTGGTCCTGTTTTTTTGATTTGTTTTTGTTTTTTGGGGTTGGTTATTATGTCTTTTGTTTTTATGCTGTTTAGTGTTTTTGTTATTATGTATAGGTTTTCTTGTGTGTTGATGTTTGTTATTTTTCCGTATCCTGGTGCTCCTGGTTGTGTTCTTTGGACTATTCCTTTTCCTGTTTCTGCTATTACGTCGCCTAGTCCTGTTCCTTCGTGTATTTCTGTTAGGTGTGCATATTGTTCTGCGGTGGTTTGGTTTATTGGTAGTTGTAGTAGTTCTTTTATTGCTATGCTGGTGCCTAGGCTGGATGCTGCGCTTGTTCCGAATCCTGCTCCTATGGGTGTTTGTATTTCTTGTGTTATTTTTAGTTTTTTGTTTATGGGGTGGTGTTTTTTTATTTGGTTTAGTGTTTGTTGTATTATGGTTTGGTTTTCTTTTTTTCTTGTTTTGTTGATAATTATTTCATGCGTGGATTTTAAAGTTGGGTCTATTTTAACAGTAGTTTTCACACCAGAATCTATTAATAATCCAACACCTTTTGAACCATATTGTAACTTATCACTATTTTCACAAATTGTGAAAAAACCAGTAATATGTCCAGGTACAAAAACACTAATTTCATCTATCATTTAGAAAAAACACCCAAAAAAAGAGAATAAAAAAAAGAAAAAGTATTATAATTTTTCTAGTATAGCATCAACTTCATCACTACTAAACATTTTAAAACCATCTTCTGTAACAGTAGCAACTAAAAAACCATTACCAGAATAAACATCACGTTCAGTAGCAGATTTAATACTTCTTAAAGCTAATTCTACACCTTCATCAGTACTCATATCTTCATGGAATCTATCTTCAAGAACACCATAAGCGAAAGTAGATCCAGAACCAGTAGATATAAAAGTATCTTTAACTGCTCCACCTGCTGCATCTAATGAGTAAATACTTGCACCATCACTATCAACACCACCAATTAAAATTTGAACATATGCAGGATTAGCTCCTAAAATATTGGAGGTAAGATTACTTGCAGCATTAATACTCATTTCCTCACCATTTCTTAATTTGTATAAGGAAACTTCAGCACGCATAATTTTCATTAATTTCTGAGCTCCAGCTACAGAACCTGCAATAGTTGCACCAATATTACCATCGATTTTAAAAATCTTTTCAGCTACTTTATGAGCTACAAGATTACCCATACTAGCTCTTCTTTCACTTGCAAAAACAACACCGTCTTTACAGGTAATACCAACAGTAGTTGTTCCTTCTAATATTTTTTCATCACTCATAATAATACTAACCTCATAAAAATTTTTTTTTATTCTTCCTCTTCTTCTTGGGTTTCTTCTTCTGTGTTACGTTCTAATAGTGCATCAACATATTCTTGAACTTTATCTTCAGATAATTTATTATAACCGTTTTCATCAATTACTGCAATTTCAATGGAACTATCTTTAATATCACCATCATTTGCTGAATATACTGCATCTAAAGATAAGTTTATAGCATCAGTTATGCTTAAATCATCAGAATAATTTTCTTCAAAATATGCTATTGCTTCTTTTCTTCCTTGACCAATAGCTGTTGCTTTGTATTCTATTAAAGCTCCACTTGGATCTGTTTCGAAGAGTCTGTATCCTTTTTTACTTGCTCCTCCAATTATTAATGCTACACCAAATGGTCTTGCTCCTCCATTTTGTGTGTATAATTGTTTTAAGTCACATATTTTTTTACTTAATCCTTCAGCACTTATTGGTTCATCATAGGTTAACTTGTTTATTTGTGCTTCTACACGTGCACGTTCTATTAATGCTCTTGCATCTGCTACAAGTCCAGATGTTGCTGCTCCTAAGTGTTCATCAATTTGATATATTTTTTCTATTGATTTGGTTTCTATTAATTTGCTTGTGTTTTTCTTATCAACTAGGAGTACAATTCCTTCTTCTGTTTTTACTCCTAGGCTGGTTGTTCCTCTTTTCACTGCTTCACGTGCATATTCAACTTGGAATAATCTTCCATCTGGGCTGAAAACTGTACTTGCTCTGTCGTATCCAGCATTTTGATGTTGTTGTAAGGATTGCATTATATTTTTAACCTCATTGTTGTTTTATAATTATTAAATTTCTATTATGTTTTTTTAGAGAAAAAACAAAAAGTTACAATTATTCATTTTTTTTAATTAGTTTTTTTTGTTTTTTTGGAATAAATAGTAGGGAATTTAAAAACATTGAAAAAAAACTATTTTTTTAAATAAAATATGTTTTTGTAACTTTTTGTAATTATAAGTTATATGTATAAATTCATCACTTATAAAGGTTACTAACAATAAGTAACTAAAAGATTAAAAAAATATGAAAAACATAAACTTTATATGTAAATGGTATGTTTACTAGTTAATTTTTATTTTATTTTTTTTATTTTAAACCAAATATTTACTAGTTAATCATATCTTTACTAGTTAATTTTTATTTTATTTTTTTTATTTTAAACCAAATATTTACTAGTAAATTATAAACTTACTAGTAAAAAAACCACAAAATTATTTATTATTAATCAACAAAAAATACTAAACAACATAAAATATTAAAACTTAAAAAAAAGAATAAAAAGGGAGTAAAAAATTAAAATGAATATTTTACCAATATCAATATCAAAAGACATAGACAAGTATTTTTACAACAGAGAAAAAGATATTAAAAAAATAAACAGCTACTTATCTCTTTTAGATGAAGATATTCCAAATCAATTACTAATAACAGGATACCGTGGAGTAGGTAAAACACTACTCTTAAAAAAAATATTAAAAGAACAACCTAGTAGATACTTAACAACATATATAGATTTATCCAATATCTATGGTAGAGAATTAGGTAAACTAACAGAAGAAGAGGTCATAAAAGAAATACTAAACCAAATTAACCAAACATTAATAGAAAACAATATACTAAAAAACACAAAAGAAAAAATTAAAAAAATAATCAATGAATTAAAACTAAAAGACTACACATTAAATAACAATCATATTTTGGATATTCCTCTACTTGATATTAAAAATAATTATAATAAATTAAGTAAATTCACAATGGAACTACCACAAAATGTAGTAGATGCAAATGAAAATATAAAAGGATTTATAATAGTTTTCGATGAATTCCAATTATTAAAAACAGTAAATGACCCTAAAGCATTCTTTTGGTTAATTAGAAGTTACACACAAAAACAATTTAATGTAGATTATATATTTACAGGATCTGTCTCTAAAACATCAGACATTATTGAAATGATAAACGGACAATCAGGGGCTTTTGGAGGAAGAATGATCCAAATAAATGTTGAACCATTCACAAAAGATGAAACAAAAAATTACATAAAAGAAAAAGCAAACGGAATAAAGTTTACAGAAAAAGGATTTGAAAGATTTTACACATGCACTAGAGGAATACCTATATACATAAACACACTATGCACAATACTGCCAAATAATGAAATATGTGATGAAAAAATAATAATAGAAAACCTAAATTTAAATATTGACTATATGGCAATTATATGGTTATACACCTGGGGAACCTTAACAAAAATTGAAAAAGAAATAATAATATTCCTTGTAGAAAATGAAAAAGTAAACTGGAAAACAATCAATAATAATTTAAAGTATTCAAAAGTAACAATAAATAAATACATAGATTCTCTAAACAATAAAGGAATAATAGAATATACATTAAACAATGAGTATATTATTTCAGATAAAATACTAAAAACATGGTTATCCACTAAAAAAGAAAATGAAGGAATATATCCAATTTAGTTATATAAAAATAAAATTTTATAATAATAAATAATAAATATAAAAAATATTATTTAATAATAAAAAAAATTAAAGGAATAAAAAAATTATGTCCCCAAAAAGAATAGACCTACACATGCACACACTATTTAGTGATGGAGAACTACTACCAAGCGAACTAGCAAGAAGAGCACAAGTACTAAACCACAAAACAATAGCAATAACAGACCACATAGACTACAGTAACGTAAACAACATACCAAAAATAAAAGACGCAATAGATGATGTAAACAAAAACTGGGACATAAACGTAATACTAGGAGCAGAAATAACACACGTACCAACACAATCAATAAACTCCCTTGCAAAAAAAGCAAGAGAACTAGGAGCAAAAATAATAGTAGTACACGGAGAAACACTATCAGAACCAGTAACACCAGGAACCAACCACGCAGCAGTACAATCAGACATAGACATACTAGCACACCCAGGATTAATAAGTCCAGAAGATGTAGAACTAGCAAAACAAAACAATATAACATTAGAAATATCAGCAAGAAAAGGACACTGCCTAGCAAACGGACACGTAGCAAAACTAGCAACAGAAATCGGAGCAAAACTAGTAGTAGACACAGACACACACTCACCAGATGACATAATAACATACCAACAAGCATACAACATAGCAATAGGAGCAGGACTAAACAAACAACAAGCAACAGAAGCACTAACCACTAATCCTGAAGAAATAATAAACAAAAGAGCATAAAAAATTATGGAAATATTTGACGAACTAAACCAACTATTAGAAAAAAAGGAAATAACAAAAAACGACCTACAAGACATACTTAGAACATACTCCAAAACTATAGGAGTATATGATCAAATGCTAGCATGTGAAGAGTTAAAAGCAGACAACCACTACCTGCCACAAGAATATGCAGAAAAATTCAGTGCAGTCTACATAAAATCATTTGTAATGAGAATAAACGACATAAAAAACAACAAAGAAAACCTAAAAGGAACCATACCACATGACGACATGGAAGAAGCAGTACACCTATTCAAATACAACTTCGATTTAGATAAAGAAGACAGAAGACCAGATGACAAATTCCCACTAATCTATGTACTAATAAGCCTATACACAACATTCATAATAGAAGAACCAATACATCCAGAAGGAACACCATTCCCTGGAGATTTAGAAGTAATAAAAGAAAACGACAAATACTTATGCCCAGTAAAAGACGCACAACTAGAAAGCCCAAATGCAGTGTGTAAAATATGCATAGCAGAAAACCTAGACCACAGAACAACAATATGAAACCATATACAATACTAAATGCAGCAATGACCCTAGATGGGAAAATAGCAACAAAAACAGGAAGCTCAGAAATATCCAACCAAAAAGACCTAATAAGAGTACACAGGTTACGCAAAGAACTAGATGCAATAATGGTAGGAATAGGAACAGTACTAGCAGATGACCCAAGACTAACAGCACACAAAATATCAGACAATAAAGAAGACAACCCATTAAGAATAGTAATAGACAGCAAAGCACAAACACCACTAAACTACAGAATACTAAACAAAGATGCAAAAACACTAATAGCAGTAAACAAAAATGCAGATAAAGAAAAAATAAACACATTAAAAAAACATGCAGAAATACTAGAAACAGAATCAAAAGATAACAGAGTAAACATGAAAGAAGTATTCCAACACCTGGGAAACATTGGAATAAAAACACTAATGGTAGAAGGAGGATCAACACTAAACTTCACACTACTAGAAGAAGGACTAATAGATGAAATAAGAATATGCATAGCACCAATGATAGCAGGAGGAAGCGAAGCAAAAACACTAGTTGATGGTAAAGGAATACCATATATGAAAGATGCAATACAACTAGAATTTAAAGACTCTTATTTCATAGAAGAAGACTTAATACTAGAATATTTAGTGAAAAAATAAATAATAGTATTTAGATTATTAGTTGGGAGTTTTTTTTGATAATTGTTTATATTAAAATTAAAGATATAATATTTATTTTATTATTTTAGATATTTTTATCGCTTCTCATATTTTTTAATGCTTTGTTTTGATTTTTAGATTATACATTTTTTTCAACAAAATTTTATATTTCAAAATAATCTTTAAGATAATAAAAATTGTTTATATGAAGTGCATTAATATTTCTCGCATTATAGCATAATGTTTTATCAGAGCTAATGAAGTCTAAATTCAATTTTTTAGTAAGTGCTAAATCATGAGCATCTAGAATAATATCTATATCTGGAAAGTGAAGGTTATTGTTTAATAAACTATTTAAAATATTTTCATATGCATTTGTTCGTTTAGGGGATAGAATAATAATTTTATATAATTTATGTCTACGAGATTTTATTAACATCAAAAATTCATCTATAAAATCTTCTATGTATGAGTGCAATAAATCAATGTCACATTTATCATTAATCTTATAATATTGCCAGAATTTATTTACATAATTTGTCTTTTTATTTTCAGCAATGTTATTTTTTAATTCAATTTCTAAACTTAGACTTATAAGAAATTCTTTTGTAATATCCATATCAAATTGATCTAACTCATCATCAAGAGCTTCAAAAAAATTTAATTGTTCATATATAAATTTGTTATAGTTTTTTTCAAATTCATTCTTTACAGTTATTGAGTAGTATAAATTATCATCTGCTCTAAAAAAATTCAGTTGAATATTTATGCCAAGGGTCTGTGAAGAATACAAAACCTAATAGAATATTTGTATCGAGAAATATATTTTTCATTATTTTTCCTCAAAAACAAATTTAGAATATTCAATTAGTTTATCTAAATTTTCGTATTCAATTTTTCGAATTTTTGTTAAAAATTTATAGTCTAATTCATGATATTTGTCTAAAAAATCCTTGAATTTTTGATTATACTCTTCATTAAATTCATCAGATAATGTGAAATCATATTTTTTAAGTAATTCCAGTTTATAACCAATTAAATTAAAAAATAAATCGCAAATATTAAATATAAGTCCAAAATCGTCTGAAGGAATGCTTGAATATTCTTTATTTAATGTGTATTTTACTGTTCTATTAATTCTCTTAAAAATAAAGTATTCGTCGTTGAATTCATCATATTTTTTCAATGTTTTTTTTAAAAATTCCATACTTTTGATTAGATTATCTTTATAAAATAAGTAAATAGTATTAATTTCATTAGATGTTGATTGGTAGTTTGTTTTTTTAATAAAATTTTTAATATTAAATAAGCTATTTTTAATTGCATCTTGACTTAAAATGAATTCATTTGTATCATTAAAATATTCAGTAGCACTCATTATAAAAACAACACCTAAAAAAGTTTATTATATTTATTTTTATTTTATAAACTATTATATATTTGTATTTAATGATAATGTAAAGTTGTTACGGCATTTTATATATTTTTTTGAATTTTGTTTTTTAG
>CAYSIF010000054.1:0-10308 GCA_964431035.1 uncultured Methanobacteriaceae archaeon
TTTTACCAACTATGTCCTGAAGTTTGGTACTAAGTAACATGAATGCAGCAGTGATGAGAGTATAAAATGACATGATCATTTGAATGGTACTCACATCAGTATTCAAGTCAACAACAACCTTAGAAATACTAACATTCATAAATGTAGCATCCAATGTTATAATAAATGAAGCACAAGCTACTAATACCAATGGGATCCAAGAATGTTGCTTAATAGTTTCATTCATATTTTCTTTAATCCTCCATATCCATATAAAAATTTTAAGAAAATATTAACACATTATATTAATTTAAATGTTAAATATTTTCCTTATTTAAATTTATCCTTTCTTTATTTTATATATTTTTTGTCTATTAATTAAGAAAAAATATAATATTTGTTAATATTTTCCAACAAAACCAAACATTTGTTCTTAATATTAATTTTTCATAACAGAACAATCGTTCTCTATACTATTTAATAGCAATAAAATATAAAATATTGAATGTATGGATACAAAAAAATTAATTTTAGAAAAGAGTTTAAAATTAATGATTGAAAAACAAAACTCTATTATTTCTATTAGAGAAATAAGTGATGCTACCAGAATTACTATCGGCGGAATATATCACTATTTTTCAAATAAAGAAGAAATATATAATGAAATTACTGAAAAATATTTCATAAATTATATCAAATTCGATATTGACAATCTCATGCAAATAAAAGGAAATGCAAAAGAGAAAATCCACGATATCATGGTTGAAATTTTAAAACAAAAAGAAACCGGAATCAAAATTGAATCCATTGATTATGAAATAGACTACAGAGAAATATTGTTGATTTTAACTGCAAAAGGATTTACTTATGAAAATTCATTAGAACATTACCAAACCACCCTAAATGAATTAAAGGATTTCTTAACACAAATTATTGAAGAAGGCCAAAAAAACAAACAAATCCGACAAGACTTCAAAACTGAAGACATCACATATTTATTAATTACCATGTACATGGGAATTCAATATAAATGGGAAATATATTTGATTGATGATATGATTTCAACCTTTGAAAATATTTATGAAATAGAATGGGAAATGATAAAATCCAAATAATAATTTAATGACTATACAAAAACACAATGTGGTTAGATGAACACCAAAGACTTAATTCTTGAAAAAACACTAAAATTAATAATAGATAAAGGCACAATTGATATTTCAATAAGTGAAATTCGAAACTCTACAGGACTGACAACCGGCGGCATATATTATCATTTTTCAGATAAAAACGACATATTCGAAGCAATCCTGCAAAAATATATGATAGATTATATTAAAATCGATTTTGATAAAATCATCCTTGAAGGTTCAACAAGAGACAAAATTCATGACACACTATTTTATATTTTACATCACTTCATAAAAGGTGTGAAAATTGAAAGCATCAATGAAAAAATCAATTATAGAGAGGTAATACTTCTTTTAACAGCACCAGGCTATGCTGAAGAGGAGATTGAAAGTATAATTTTACAAACAGGAAATAATATTAGAATATTTTTAACAGACCTTGTCGAAGAGGGTAAAAAGCAAAATGAAATAAGACAAGACTTCTCAACTGAAAACATTGCCAAATCATTATATACAATGTACATGGGAATTCAAAGTTTTTGGTTAACCTTCGCAAATGATGATATTGAATCCATGCTAGAGAAAAACTTCCATATGACTTGGCAAGCCATCAAATGCCAATAAAAACTATCTTTCTAATCTTTTAAAATTTAACATCATATATTTTTGATTTTTTACACCCTTCTTATCCTCAGTAGTTTTTTCTGTTTATTTTCCTTGTGTTTTATATCCTCCCACATATGTTCCCAAAATTTCCATGACATATGAACTTATTTTCTTTATTTCTCTTATAAAATGTGTGCAAATACCTATGGTACAAATTATTATTTTTTCTATATTAAAATCAGAAATATATAATTTATTCAAGAATAAATTTGCTGAAATTAGGTTTAAAGTACAAACATAAAAAAACACTAAAAATTAATAATTAATATCAAAAAAATAGTGAAAAAATAATGTAAAAATTCAAATACAAATGATATCTTATAAAAAAAATAGATAAACTTATGAGATATATAAAATAGATTTAAATTAACATAGCAAAAAATGGAACATTATAATTTTATTTTTCTAATTTATATTGCTATGTTTAAAAAAAAGTATTTTTATTTTTATATGTAAAAATATTGAGACTTTAAAAATTTGATATAATAAACTTAATTTTTTTAGATTGGATATATTATTGAAATTAAGTTTTTTTTATTAGTAAACTAATGAAAACCCTAAATTTAGGTGAATAGAAACAATGTGGAAAAACTTAAAAAGTTTAAATTTATTTTTAATCCTTTTAGTCCTTATGATTGGAGTAATTGGAACAGTATCTGCAACAGACATTGATGCTGGAACATCTAATGTAAAAATTGCAGATGTTAATAATGTTACAAATGGCGTTGATACAGAGAATGTACCTAATGCTATTGAAGTGAAAATTGTAACTGATGGATTATCTTCAAAATCTTATCATGGAGTTTATCTTCCTGATGGGACAATTGTAGAACCTAGTGAAAATGGGGCTGTTGCTTTTAATGGTAAAGTTTACCTTGATGATAACGGTACAGAGGTAGATAATGTTTATGTTTCTACTGATACTTTAACTGAAAAGGACAGTCATACTGGCATATATGATGGAAATATAGAGATAAGTGGTGCTATAGACACATTAGTTGATGGTGGTACATATTATGTTGGTATTGCTGTTAAAGATACTGCGGTGGCTTATTATCCTATTGGTGATGGTAGTGATGTGCTTGTATCTAAGGCAAATGCTACTATATTATATGCACCATTTACTTATACTTATGTTAAATTATATACTATTGAATTAGTTGAAGATTTTATAAAAGTAAAATATGGTGAGAACTTTAGAATTGAGGGTAATGTTACTGCAAATACTGCAACCTCTGTACCAGATGGTACTCTAACATTTATTTTCAAAGATGAAGATTCTGGGGATGAATATATAATTGATGGTTGTCAACTTTCTTATTTTAAAACGTTTGCAACTTCAACTAACCGAGCACGTCCTTTAGGAGAACCAAATTTTGTTATTATACCTCCTGCTGTGTATAATCTTACTGTGAATTTAATATATGGATGGGATGAAGTTGTTGCATTTACTTATGGTGTGTTAATTATTGAAAGTAATGATATTAATGTGGATATTGAATTAAACACAACTGCACCTTATGATGATCCTTCATCTTTTGTTATTAGTTTAAATGATACTGTAGATCCTACTATTAAGGTTACTGCAATTAGTCAAGCTACTGGTAAATCTTATATTATTGATGATGTAACTAAGGTTGATGATAAAGTATATGAAGGAATTATGATAAGTAACAATAAACCGTTACCTGTTGGTAATTATTTAGTTACTATTGAAGCAACTGAGGAAAGTTATAAATTTAATACTGTAACTTTTAATTATACAGTTGTACCTGTTGAAACATATATTGTCTCAGATCCATCTCCATTATACATTCCTGAATCTGCAGACACTGCTATAATAACTGTTAAAGTTGTATCTGCATCTAGTGATGATGAAAATGAAATAACTGTTCCATTTAGTATTAGTAAATCAGTTGTTGTTCTTCGTGATGCAACCGGTAATGCTATAAAACAATTAACTACATCTCCAGTTGTTGGCACATCAAATTTTAAAATAACAGTTAATAAGGAGGATATTGAAGAAGGTTATTATGTAGATATTACATTTACAGATAATGATGGTAATTATTTATCTAGTAATGATAAGGTACCTGTATTTGTAAGATTAGATTCAGCAATGGCATTAAATATAACTAGTCCACTTCAAATTAATTATGGTGAGGATAATATAACAGTTAATGTAACAATTGTTGATCCTATTGTCAATACTAAAGTTCTTCCAGCTAATGGTGAAGTTGCTATTATTGTTGATGGTAATCTTTTAGATTATATTGATATTATTAATGGTACTGGTGAATTTAATTTAGCTAATTTACAATTACCTGCAAATAAAGATGGTTACAATATTAAATTAGACTTTATTGATGAAGAAGATATTTACTGTCCTGCTTCTGATGAGTTCACTCTTTTTATTTACCCAGTACAAACATATATTTTAAATGTTAACACAACATCTGTTACTTACACTCTTGCTTCTGAAGAAGTTCTCATGTTTAATGTAACATTTGCAAGCAACAGTAGTGTTATCGCACCAGATACTGGTGAAATTACATACACCATCACTGGAGAATTGGATGATGATGGTAATCCTATTTATTATACTGTTGAAGCTATTGATGGTTTTGCTATTGTTCCTGTAAGTGAATTAGAAGGTTTATATGTAGATATTCTTGAACCAACTAAAGAATATAATTTCGCAATTTTAGGTAATAATACATCTAATACTGTGAAAGTTGAAATTACATGTAAAGAATTAACTGGTGAAATTATAGCAGAAAATATTACTACTTATAATAATACTCCTATAACTGTTGAAGGTACTGTTACTAACACTACTGGTGGAAAAGTTGGAGTTGGCATATTTACTGCAGAAGATTATGAAAAAGATGATTCCACCCCTGTTGCCGTTGTTACAACAAATGTTGCTGAAGATGGATCTTTTGTTGCATCCTTCGGTACATTAGCAGATGGTGAGTATGTCGCAGCAATAATTTATGATGGTGACGATGCTGATTTCCCCGCAGATGTTGAAGATGCGATAATTAGTATTAGTGTTAATGGTACTTCTCCAGGTCCTGAACCTGTAACTAACACTACTTATGCTACTGTTTTAACTATTGAACCTTTCAATGAAACTGAAGGCGCAGGTAAAAGCTTAGTTGGTAAATTAGCACTTGAAGACGGTACTCCTGTTATTGGTATGCACATTCTCTTAAACTTAACTCGTGTAAGTGACGGAGCAAGCAAAGTATACACAACCACCACAGATTACAATGGAGAATTCCAATTCCCAATTAACCTTGGTGCAGGTGAATACACAGCATACGCAACCTTCGAAGGCGTAACAATCCCTTCCACCAACGTAACCTACAACGCAAGTGAAAGTCCTGTTACTCCATTTAGCGTAACTAAAAACGGAACACAACCTACCAACGAAACCAGTGTTATCATAACTACTTCCCCATATGTTGGAACTTATGGTACTGTTGGTAATTTCACAGCTAAATTCACTAACAATGCTGGTCAACCATTAGTTGGTTACCCTGTTGGTACAATCGAAGTTACATTAACTCGTGTAAGTAGTGGTGCAAGTAAAACCTACAGTTACTTCGTAACAGATTACAATGGTGAAATCACCATGCCTATCGAATTAGCTCCAGGTCAATACACTGCAGACATTAAGTTCAAAGGAAGCACAGTTCCTGCAGCTTACGATCCAGCAGAAGTAAGCACAACACTCACAGTTAACAAAGCTTAAATTATAGTAGTATAAAATTTTAAAAATTTCAGGGAGGATTTTTTTCCTCCTATTTTTTCCCACTTGACACAATAAAATAAGCATAAATTAATAATAAAAAAAAAATTTTAATAACTAAAATAAATACTTAATTTTTACAATAAAATACAAGTTCTTTTTTCATAAAAATGAATATTTTTTAATACAAATACATTTAACCTAATTTAAACAACAAAACACATTAACGTAAAAAGAATATATTAGAATTCAATTAAATTTAATATGAAGAATAAATATTTTAGTTAGGAATTAATATGTTTAAAAAAAATTATCCTGAAGAACCTACTGATGAAGCAAAGGTAGATTCTTCACTTTTTAATGCAGAATTACTTGGAAAAAATAATATTGGAACAGTACATCTTCATGGACCCTTTGGTAATAGTAAATCTAATATAAAAATAGCTTATTTAATAGGTATGCATCCTCTTGAAAGCAAAGCCCATAGAAGCTTATTTGATACAATACTTGATAAAAATGATTCTTTGAATTATTGTTATTATATTTATAATATAAATGTTTTAAACGAATTAGATACAGAAACAGAAGGCCGTATGGATGGTCAGTTACTTGCTCAAGAGTTTGTAGCACCACATATAATCAAAAATAAATATGATCTTTTTATAGATATTCACAGTAATAAAGGTTTAAAAGGCAAAGGTACTTATAAGAAAACTAATTTCGTCTTTGCTCCAGGTTTTGATGAGGAATCTACGAATATTATGAATACATTTTTAGATAAAATTGAGGAAATTGTTTATTATGCTCCAGAATATAGAACAAGCCCCCCATATATCACAATTCCAGTTGTAGAAAGTGGAATTCCAACAATTGTTTATGAAACTTATTCATATGAACCAATTGAAAAAACATATAATTTAAGTGAAAAATTAGTTAACACAATAGATAATTTAGAATTTTAAATGTTTTTTATTCATTTTTTATACATTTAAACACAAGTCTGTACTGTAAGCCTAATTCTGCTAAAATAAGTCCAATAATTTTTCCAAATCTCTTTTTAATTCTGGAACATTAACTGTTAAAGTTTCCCATAATATACTAAAATCTAAAACATCATATCTATGAGTTGCTATATTTCTCATACCTTTTATTTGTTGCCATTCTATATGATTATTTTTATTTTTAAAATCATCAGATAAACGATTAACAAATTCCCCTATCTGAATTATACACATACTTGTTGCTAATTGAAATGTTTTTTCAGTCTTAAATAGATCATAACTATAATCGTATTCCTCAAGAATATCTTCAATTTGATTACAATAACTAATTAAGTGGATAATATTTGAATAATCTTTATTTTTCATACACTAATATACCTTCCTTCATTATGGCCTGTAAAAATTTTTTATCATTAATAGTTGTTGTTACAACATCAACATGACAATCAAAAGTATCTTCTAAATCTTGTATAAATCCACTATATAAAAATAAATTAGTTATTTGGCCTTTATCAATATAGAAATCAATATCGCTTTCGTCAGTTGCTTCCCCTCGAGCATAAGAACCAAAAAGATTAATAGTATCCACACCATATTTCTTAGCAATAGGATATGCTTTTTTTTTAATATCTTCAATTGTATAAACCATTTTTAATCACAATAATAAATATATAATTAATAATATAAAAAAACATACCTCTTAATAATTAATCTCCCCCATACGAAATTTATTAGTTATATAATCCCCACTAAAAAAGCATATTTTTTTGTTTTATTTATGTTTGTACATTACTTTCAACTTAACATATATAAACTAGATTTAAAAATCAAACAAACATTCTGATTTTTAACTCCAGTTAAAGCCCCACTAAATAAAAGAAAAAATTAATCTAAATTTAAACAATTAATTTCATCAAATTTCCTAAAAAATTTATCTAATGAAACAACATAATCCAAATTATAATTATTTGCAATAATAACACTTGAACAATCAATAAAACTAGCTTTATAAGAATTTTTATTATATTTTTTAAATATTGAAAAAACCTTATCTGTATATTTTTCAATTTCAAATTCATTAATGACAATGAAATTATCATTCAAAAAATAATATGCCTTTTTAGTTAATTCAATATTCTTTGTTTTCATCATAACCACTGTTATAATCTCATGCATTATCCCATTGCTAATATAACATTCATCTTCAGATAAAATATGTTTATTATTGTAAACAATTTCTTTATTAGAATCATTTTTTTTAAATAAGGGTATGATGAATGAACTATCCACAAATAATTTATTCATTGTAAATCAACTCATCTATATCCCAATCTTCTTCATCATCAATCATCCCCCAAACATCATCAAGAGTTACTTTTTTTCTAGGAGTTAAAATAATATCATCATTTACTATATCCCATTCAAAAATAGTGTTTTTATCAATTTCAAACTTTTTAAATTCTTTTTTAATAATTTTAGGCAAATGTAACTCATCATTTCCATACAATTTACTATTAGCTAAACTCATAAAAATCACATTAAATTTTTTTTATACGAATATTATTATATAATCATAGATATATAAAAATATCTGAATTTTTATTTAAGTTTGTATTTTAAACCTGATTTCAACGTAAACCATTAGTAAAATTATTCAAATTTCTTCAAAACCTCTTCCATTTGACCAGTTAACTCTTTTTTTATTTCTTCAGCAGTTAGATATGGTAATTTTTCAGTAAACTCAAACCAACTAATATCATCAATACCTATAGAATTTTTATTCTTACTCATATTTTTTCCACATTAGTTTTATTTAAGTTTGTACCTTTAAACCTAAATTCAACATTGAATTTTAAAATATTCGAACAATACCATCTACTTTGTCAAAATCAGAATCAAATGATAATATTTTTATAATTTTATTTTCCTTCATTACATGTACTGCGGTAGAATCTGCAAGAGATAATGTTCCATCATACTTTAAGAAATAAAACATTGCATCATCTATTAAATTATCATAATTTACTATAATAAAATTACTTTTAATATAATTATAAATTTTATACCCTATTTTCCCACCTTGACATTTACCTATTAAATTTATGGTTTCTATAACCATTGGCATTGTAATTATTTTTTCAGAATTTTTTAGTGTATCCACTAATTTCACTGCGTCATTATGCCATTGATCCTTTTCACTGATTAATGAAATTAAAAAACTAGCATCTACTAATATTTTCTCTTTCACCATCCTTGCCCTCTACCCCCTCTTTTTTTAATTTCAACACTATTATAAGGTAATTCTTCTTTTATTAAACCGATAATGTCTTCTTCAGTTGTTTTTTCTTCGACTTTTAAAAATATTCCCTCCGAAGTATTTCTCCAACTTATTTTATCACCAGATTTAATGTTGTATTTTTTTCTAAATTCTGAAGGAATTACAATTTGATTACTTTTACTTACTTTTGTTAAAACATACATTACAACCACAACATAAAATTAAATTTATATTATAAAATATAATATTACTTAATATAAAAATTTTACTTTATAAATTCATATATTACTTTATATAATAGCAAATATCTATTAAAACTAAGAATTATATTAAACAATTCCCCAATACAAAGAAAAAAATAAAGTTTTAGTTATGTTTGTATTTTAAACCTGATTTCGACTTCTATTTAATATAAAATAATTTTCTATTTTTTTCTTCAAATTTATTGTAATCAGACTTATATAATTCATCTTGGATAGGTTTGAATTTCTCAAATTCATTTTTTACAAACTTATCAACTTCTTTTCTACTAATTTTACCTTTACCCTCCAGTATATCATATCCATTAAATTCAAGAAAACTATCTAATTGTTTAGCCCAATCCTCCATACTCATTAAATTATTTCTTTTAGCTTGAAGCTCACCAAAACCCAAATACAATTCAACTATTCTATTAAGTTCGTCTAACTCCTCCTCTTTTAAATAATTTTTAGCAATTTTAGTATCACTTAATAATATTTTATCATCTGGCGCACCACCCCATGTAGTTAAACCCATATTTTCATTATCACTATTTGCACGGTCTTTTATAATTTCTGGAGCAGTTAAACCAACAACAGCATAATGTAGTTTGTTTTGAACTTTAGCATAAAAATTCTTAGTAATTTCAGCATTTTTATTATAATCAAAACTTGTTGCAAATAAATCCGTGACCTTTTCATAAAATTGACGTTCAGAAGAGCGAATATCCCTTATACGTTCAAGTAATTCATCAAAGTATTTTTTATCAAATCTAGTTCCTTTTTTCAAACGTTCATCATCTAAAACAAAACCTTTAATCATATATTCTTTTAAAACATTTGTAGCCCACTGTCTAAATCTTGTTGCTTTTAAACTATTCACTCTATATCCTACAGCAATAATTGCATCTAAATTATAAAATTTTGTTTTATAATTTTTTCCATCAGATGCAGTATGTTCCAAAATGGAACATACTGAATTTTCATCTAATTCACCACTTTCAAAAATGTTTTTCAAATGTTTAGTAATTGCTTGTCTATTAACATCAAAAGATTGAGCCATTGATTTTTGACTAGCCCATAATGTTTCATCCCCTACAATAACTTCAATCCTTTCAGCACCTTCATCTCCTTGATAAAAAATTGTTTCAACAATTTCAAAATCATTATTTAAAATAAATATCACAACCCTAAAAAAAAATCTTTAGGGACTGTCCACGAATAGTGTTTTTATAAATTTTATTTTTTGAACTCTTTT
>CAYSIF010000055.1:0-10114 GCA_964431035.1 uncultured Methanobacteriaceae archaeon
TAAGAAAAAGAAGAAATAAAAATAACTAAAAAAAACTTAAATATCTAGAACCCTATACTTTTTATATAAATTTTAAACTTAAATTACAAATAATGTCATTCTAAGGGGAAAAATAAAATTATGCAAAGAAAAGGAGCAGTCAACCTACCACTACACACAGGACACCCACCAGCATGGCTATTCCAAAGAATGGTACCACTAGCAGAAGCAATCACCGATGTAATACTTGATGAATACGGACAGACAGAATTTCTCAACCGCATAAGCAACCCATACTGGTTTCAAGCATTCTCATGCGTACTAGGATTTGACTGGCACAGCTCAGGAACAACCACCACAACACTAGGAGCACTAAAAAGAGCACTCAAACCCAAAGAACATGGAATATACCTAACAGGAGGAAAAGGCACCAAATCAAGAAAAACACCCGAAGGAATAACACATGCCGGAGAACTCTTCAACCTAAAAACATCAACAATAAACGAAATGATTAACTACAGCAAACTATCAGCAAAAATAGACAACGGATGCATACAAGACAACTACAACCTCTACCAACACAACTTTTTCCTAACAGAAAAAGGAAAATGGGCAGTAGTACAACAAGGAATGAACCTCCAAAACAAATATGCAAGAAGATACCACTGGATGTGCGACAACATAGACAAAATGCTAGAAAACCCACACACAGGAATATCATGCGACAGCAAAACAGAAAACACACTAAACATGACAGCAACCAAAAGCCAAAAAGTCCAAAAAACAAGTCTAGACTTAATAAACGACAACCCAGACCACCTTAAAAAATACTTCAAAAGAAAAGACCCAGCACAAACAAAACTAACAGACTTCATAAACAAAACAGACTTCACAATGCCAAAACACCACCCTGTACTCGAAATGGATTTATCCGAGAGAGAATTCAAAGTACTTAAAGATGCATGGGAAATACAACCAGATAACTATGAAGAACTATTACTACTAAAAGGATTTGGACCTAAAAAAATAAGAGCACTAGCATTAATAAGTGACTTAGTATACGGGGAAGAAGCAAGCTGGAAAGACCCAGTAAAATACAGCTTCACACACGGAGGAAAAGATGGATTCCCCTACCCAGTAGACAGAGAAGTTTACGATAATTCAATAAGAACAATAAAAGAAGCAGTAGAAGAGTCACGACTAAATAAAAAAGATAAAATAAGTGCTATAAAACGATTAGACGACTTTATAACATAATTACTTATTCTCATCATGAATATTAACAGTTTTACCCTGAGCAGTAGGTATAACTTCAAATACAGGATCCTCAAATTCTAAATCAAATTCCTTACCATCCATCAACAAATGTTGAAATACTGCTAATGCTGCAACTTCACTATGGGGCTGTGTTGTTACACTTACATTCCAATCACTGTTTTTATAAACTTTAGTAGGTACCTTAGCACCACCTACAATAATTAATATATCAGACTCAGAATCCTGAACTTCACCAACAATTTCATGAGCTTGAGAACCATACATTGTTAAATGGACTACTTTACCTCCATTTTTTCTCCATTCATTAATAACCTGCATATAATTTTTCTCATACTCTACTTCAAAATTACCTCCCCAGCGATTAACAATATCCATAACATTACCAATAAGTTTTTGATCTTCTTCTCCACTTAACCATACTTTACTAGCACCAAATGCTCTGGAAGTTAAACAAACATGGGTAGTTATTCTAGCATCTCTTTTAACACGATGGTCTAATCTTAATACATTCACATTCATTATAAAATTCATCCTCCTTTTATATGTTTACTATTATTAAAATCATCAATATTAATGATATTAATCTACTTATCTCATTACTTGCTCCTAATACATCTCCAGTAGCTACTTTAAAATGTTTCTTACTAATAAGTGAAATTAATCCTCCACCAATTATTCCACCAAATATGCCAAACACACCATATGGTGGATTTAAAAGATAACTAATAATTATAAAAATTATAATTGAAACAAGATACATAGGTACAGTTAAATATTCAATAAATTCTTTACCTGTTCCATCAACTCCAGATTTAGAACTTATACAAGTTGTTAATAAACCTATTTTTCCACTTATTTCACTAATAAGTATTAATATTAATAAATTTTCACTAATCAAACTATAATAACATGAAATAGTACATATTCCCACTAAAAATAATGAAGCTAATGCTCCAGTACCGCTTATAGGATCTCTCATAATCTTTATTTTATCTTCCACACTTCCCTGGTACATTACGGCATCACTAAAATCTAATAATCCATCTAAATGATGACAACCATTAATTAAAGTGAAAAATCCATAAACTAAACAAGCAACTAAAAGTCCAGGTAAATTAACAATATTACTTAAGAAATAAGCTATAATAATTCCAATTAATCCCACAAATGCACCAATAAAAGGCATGGACCATGCCATCTTAGCCATATCTTCAATAGTAGTATACATTCTTATAGGGATAATGGTAAAAAATGTTAATAATCCTATAAACGCATTTAAACGACCAGTTTTTGGTTCAAAATAATCGTCACGTTTTTCTATTGTCATAAAAATTATAAATCCTATAAAATTATTATTCTTCAAAAACTTTACTCATACAACCTGCAATTAAACCACCAATGATATCATCTAGCATTGGTCCAAGAGTAGATAATATTCCAGGCTTTTTCATATCATATCTTACAAAATTAAATTGAGCCTTGGTTCCTGCAATCTGATTACTTATATCTAAACCTAAAACTTCATCAGCATACAAATATGCAGGATCATCACTAATATCAACTTCTCTCACATGATTATCTTGAAAATCTTCCTCAGTACGTATTGCAGCCATAAGTAAAGTTATTACATTAATATCAGTTAAACTTTTAACAATCTGATTTTTAACCTTATCCTCTAAACCTTGTGTTCTTTCAACTCCAACACATAACTCTAAGCCAGTATCAACTAAATCATCAACAGTTATACCTTCAGCTTCTAAATAATCAAGTACACCGAAACTCAAACCCATCTCATCAACACTTTCCATACAATTAAGAACTACAGATTTCTCAATATCTCTAAGTAAAAAATCCTTATCAATATTCTCATCATCATAAACCATTTGACTTATATCAACACCATTATCCATAACATACTCTTCATTAAAACACTCATTAGGTAAATTACAACTTATAACTAAAAAGTCGTTATTATTAAAAATATTTGAAATATGTCTAGGTAATCTAAGACTTTCAAAAAATTTAGTTTTAGCTTTAATACAAGTCTTATAAATATCAATCAATAATTTAGGACTTAAAGCATAATCAAGAATAATAATTTGACCAATATCAACTTCACTATCCTTTTTTAAATCAGCAATCTCTAAATTAAAATACTTTTTAATATTTATATCATTATTAAGAACACTTATAATCTCATAATTATCATGCTGGTTTTTATGAAGATTTAACTCTTTAAACGCTGTGGAAATATAACTTCCCTCAATGTCATGTTCCTCTTTATAATCTTCAATAAACTCCATTAACTCAAGATTATTATACTCATTTTTAATAATGTTTTTTTTAATTATAAGAATGTTCTCAGTAATATCTATTCCATCACTAATCCTAAAATCACTAAATGTTAAAAAATAGTCTGGATTATTAATACAAATATAATCATCATTATTTGTAATTTCTATACTATTCAAAGTTTATACCTTCATATTATAATTGATTTAATCATATAAATTAAAAAAAAATTTAAAATATTAATTAGTTACTAATTAATTATTATACAATTAAGTTACATTTATAATTATTAATGAAAAATATTATTTTTATAAAAATTTGGTGGGGATTGTTTTTATGGTGTTTATTATCGACCCACAACAAAGTGGAATATCAGGAAATATGCTAATCGGAGCATTCATAGATATCGGTGTGAATGCAGATGAAATGAAACAAATAATGGAATCTGTTGCAAGTGAATTCGGAACACTGGAAGTTAATATAAATAAAATCAACAAATCAGGCTTACAATCAACATACTGTAATGTTAAAATAATAGAAGAAAAAACACACCACATAACATATTGCAAACTAATAGAAAAAATAGATAAAATAAAAGAAAACACAAATTATGATGAAAAAATATTCAATAAAGCCAAAGAAGTATTTAAAATAATAGCAGATGCAGAATCCGAAGTACATGGACAAAAACTCGAAGAAATACACTTCCATGAAGTAGGAGCATGTGATGCAGTAGCAGATGTTATTGGAGCAGTATATGGATATTATACACTAGGATTAGATAAAGATACAGTTATAGGATTGCCAGTAAGTGTTGGTGGAGGAAATATCAAATCATCACATGGAAGAATACCAGTACCCGCACCAGCAACAACAAACATACTAAAAGGAATAACAACCAAAGGAGGACCAGTAGACACAGAATTAGCAACACCAACAGGTTCAGCATTATTCAAAGCATTCTGTGACAAGTTCGAAAAATACCAACCAGAAATAAAAACAGAAAAAATAGGTTATGGTGCAGGAACTAAAGAATTTGATTTTCCTAATGTAGTTAGAATAATAAAAAGTGAAAACATCATAGAAAAACATAAAATCAATGTTATAGAAACAAATCTAGATCATTTAAGTGGAGAAAAACTAGGATACCTATTTGATAAACTCATAAACGAAGGAGCAAGTGATGTTATAATAATACCAGTCATTATGAAGAAAAACAGACCTGGCCAATTACTTAAAGTAATATCAAGAGTTGATAAAACAGAAAAATTATTAAAAATAATATTTGAAGAAACAGGATCTCTAGGAATAAGAATAACGCCCATGACACACAGAGGAGTAGCTAAAAGAGAATTCATAAAACTACCTGTTAAATTTGATAACGAAACTTTTCAATGCACATTTAAACTAGGCTATTTGGGTGAAGAGTTAATATCATATAGGCCTGAATATGAAGATGTAAAAAATATAAGTTTAAAAATAAACAAACCATTAAATATTGTAATGGATAAGTTAACAAATATTATTGTAGAACATATAAAACAAAAAAATAAAATAAAATAAGGAGTATTTAATATTAGAAAAAAAGCAATATCTGTATTATCTGGAGGATTAGACTCTTTTGTAGCTACAGCCTACTATCAAAAAGAATATGATATTCATGCAATAACATTTGATTATGGGCAAAAAGCAGCAAAAAAAGAATTAGAAATATCTAAAAAAATATGCGAAGCTTTTAATATGGAACATACAATAATAAAATTAGATTGGTTAAATAATATAAGTAATTCTACATTAACATCTAATGAAGATGTGCCTTCAGTTAAAATTGAAGAATTAGAAAATGAGGACCTTATGGCTGAAAAATCAAAAAATGTATGGGTTCCAGGAAGAAACATAGTATTCACATCAATCGCTACAAGTTTTGCTGAAGCTGAAAATGCAGAAATTATTATTGTGGGATGGGATAAAGAAGAAGCAGCAACATTTCCAGATAATTCTAAAGAATTTTTAAATGCATTTAATGCAATGATAAATGAAGGTTCACCATTAGATATTGAAGTTAAAGCACCATTAATAGATTTAGATAAACAAGAAATAGTTAATCTAGGTTTAAATTTAAATATTCCATTAGAGTTAAGTTATTCATGTTACTCTGGTGAAGATATTCATTGTGGAACTTGTGAATCTTGCATACGAAGAAAAAGAGCATTTAAACAATTAAACATTAAAGATCCTACAATTTATAAAAAATAAAAAAAATTAAGTGTTGGTATTTTTATGAGAAAAGGAGTATTAATTGCACAACTTGGAAGAGTTTTCATACTTATGGCAATAATATTATCTGTAATTAATATATATTATTGGAAAAACACATTTGTTGATGCAATATCAATAATATTGGCTGCAATATCATTATTAATTGTTCTTTTCTATGCACGTAAATTATCAGAAGTTACTAATGGTATGTTGGTTTTAAATGAAGCAATGATGCAGGTTCAATTATTAAATATTGTCTATAAAAATGTTTTAGAATATGATTTTGAATCATTGCCTTTATCTGCAGAAGAAGAAGTTAAGGATAAATTACCAATGATTACTATTGAACAATTACTTAAAACTTATGATTATATCTTAAAAATACCTAAAGAGATTAAAGTGTATATGTTTAAGGATATTAAAATTACAAATAGTCAATTAAAATCAGAAGATCATGTTAAATCTTTAATAAGAAATAAATATCCTTGGATGGATGATGAAAGTTTAAATTTAACATTCAATTACTTTTTTTAGAAAAAATAGAAAAAAAGAGGAAAAATAAATAATATTTATTTTATTAGCATTAATGCATCTCCTGCATTAATTGCGTCTCCTTCATTTACATATAGTTCTGTAACAGTACCATCGTCTTCTGCATGGATATCGTTTTCCATTTTCATTGCTTCAAGTACTGCAACTACATCTCCTTTTTTAACTTTGTCACCAATATTTACTTTGACTTTAAGTACCATTCCTTGCATTGAACTGGTTAATGCTCCTTCTACTGGTGTAAATGGTGCTTCACCATCTTCACTAACTTCCATGAAACCTGTTGGTGTTATTTTTACATCGTAAACATCACCATCAACTTCAACAGAATATTCTGTTGGTATTGCTAAGCTTTCATTCGCCATTTCAACTTGTTTGGCAGGTACTAGCTCTTCTTCTTCAACTTCTCCTTTTAGGAATTTAGTAGCTAATGCTGGGAATAATGCTAATGTTAGAATATCTTCTTCTTTTTTAATTAATCCTTTTTCTTCGCCTTCTTTTTTATACTTTTCATATTCTCCTTCAAGTAAATCAGCAGGTCTGCAAGTTATTGGTTTTTCATCTCCAATTACTTTTTTAGCTAATTTTTTATTAATTGGTGCTGGAGGTTTACCATAATTTCCTTTTAAATATTCTTTAACTTCGTTACTTACATTTTTGTAACGTTTTCCTCCAAGAACATTCATAACTGATTGTATACCAACAATTTGGCTTGTTGGAGTTACGAGTGGAGGGTAACCCATATCTTTTCTAACACGAGGCATTT
This sequence comes from uncultured Methanobacteriaceae archaeon, assembly GCA_964431035.1. GTDB lineage: Archaea > Methanobacteriota > Methanobacteria > Methanobacteriales > Methanobacteriaceae > Methanobrevibacter_A. Next base: position 7,124 of record CAYSIF010000055.1, read on the forward strand.
CTTCAAGAACATCATGATAACGATCTAATGCATTTTGTTCTTTTAATTGTGATACGAGGTTAGATAACATTCCTCCAGGTATTTGGTATGTTAGAACATCAGTATCAATACGTTCTGCTATAGGGTCAAGAAGGCTTACATATTTTTCTCTTATGTCTTCAAAATATTTTTTAATATTATTTAGTTTCTTTAAATTTAATTTAGTATCATATTCAGTTCCTTGTAAAGATGCTACAATTGTTTCAGTAGGTGGTTGACTAGTTCCCCATGCAAGTGGTGAAATTGCAGTATCTAAAATATCAACACCTGCTTCACATGCACTATAATAACTTATAGGGCTTATTCCACTGGTACAGTGAGAATGTAATCCAATTAGTAAATCAGTTTCTTCTTTCAATCTACTTACTAATTCATAGGTAGTTTTTGGATCTATTAATCCAGCCATATCTTTAATAGCTAATGAATCACAATCAAGTGCTTCTAATTCTTTCGCCATTTCAACATATTTGTCAATCGTATGTACAGGGCTAATTGTGTAACTTATAGTTCCTTGAACATGTCCACCAACACTTTTTGCAACTTCAATGGATTTTTTCATATTCCGAACATCATTTAATGCATCAAATATTCTAAATACATCAACACCATTTTCATATGACTTTTCAACAAATTTAGTTACAATATCATCAGGGTAATTTTTATATGCTAATAAGTTTTGCCCTCTAAGTAACATTTGTATTGGGGTTTTTGTGATGTTTTCTTTTAATAATCTAAGTCTTTCCCATGGATCCTCATTTAAGTATCTTATACATGTATCAAAGGTAGCCCCACCCCATGCTTCAAGTGAAAAATAGCCTATATTATCTAATTCTTCAGCAATAGGAATCATATCACGGGTTCTTATACGTGTAGCTAATAAAGATTGATGTGCATCTCTTAATACTGTTTCAGTTATTCGTACGGCCTTCATTATAAACATTCACCTCGTATTATTTTTTTTAAATTCAATTATATCTAATAAGGAATAAAAAAAATTTTAATACTATAGAAAAAAATATTTTTTAAATTAAAAATTATTCATTAATCTTTATTATTTTATGTAATTCTTAATATAAAATATTTTTTAATATTCTAATAAAATATTTTTTCACTTTTCAAGTATCCATAGACCAATTAAAAAGTTTCCAATTATTATGAAAATATTATAAAAAATGTAAATCAATGGATAATTAACTAAATTATAACTTATAAAGTTTAAAGAATACAAATTAACCGCTAAATATGTAAATAAATTAAAAATACCATGTAATAATATAATGCTCAATAAATTTCTAGTTTTTATAAACACAGCCCCAAAAATAACACCTGCAGCAATAGAATAGACAACTTGTATAAGCGTATCAAACAAAGGTGCATGCAGAATATTAATCAAATGAGCTAAACCAAAAACAATTGCACTAATAAAAACTGCATTATAAAATCCATTAGACTTTGTTTTATAATTTTCAACAAGATTTTGAAGAATTAAACCCCTCATAAAAACTTCTTCATAAAAACCAACAGCAAAAGAATATAAAATAGAACTAAAAACTGAAACCCATATAATATTAATTGAATTCCCATTATTAACATATAAATAAATTATAAACTGAATAAAACCAGATAAAATAATAAAAAAACCTAATTTAAATCCTAAAAAAAGATTTTTAAAACTAAATAAATCTTTATGAAATAAACCTAATCTTAAAATCAATATTAAACTTAATAATCCAAGAATTAACTCAACAAGTATTCCTGTTAAATATGGAAAATCATTTATAAAAGGAATGCTAACAAAAATGCTATTTAAAAGTATTCCAAGAATTAAAAATAATACTAATTCAAATAAAGAAAAACTTACAGGGTTAGTTTTATGAAACTCTTTTTTATAAATCATATTAAACATTTATTCAATACACAATTTAATTTAAAAAACAAATAATAATATTTTATATTAATTAAATAATAAAAATTAATATCTAAAAAAAAATATAAATTTCACTTTATATCAAAAAAACTTTTTTTTATTATAAGAATATGACAGATAAAAATATTATAATTAACAATTACAAAATCATACCTATAGAAACAGACTATATTAAGCCTAATGAAAGCTTAGATAAATTAATAAATAAAGTTATCAAAAACTGTCAAGATAATGATGTTCTAGTTATAGCAGAAACACCAATAAGTGTTTCTCAAGGAAGATTAGTCGATGAATCAAAATTCAAACCATCACTTAAATCAAAATTCCTAGTTCGCTTTTGGTGTAAATATGTATGGGGATACTTCCTAGGACCCATACTTAAAATTAAAAAAAGAACAATGCTAAACCTAAGAAAACTACCAAAAGAAGCAGAAAAACACAAACAATTAGTACTAGAATTATATGGATGGAAACATGCTTTAAAACCAGCATCAGAAGCAGGAATAGACTTAAGCAATGCACCAGGAAACTATGTATCACTACTTCCAGAAAACCCTGAAAAAGTTGCAAAAAATATAGCTAAAGAAGTATATGAAAAATCAGGAAAAAAAATAACAGTTCTAATAATAGACACTGATGCAACATACAGAATCAGAAACACATATTTCACAGGATTACCAATAGCAATACCAAATATTAAAAAAAATAAAGGAGTTATAGGATATTTCCTAGGACAATTAGGACATAATGAAGGATCAACACCACTAGGATCATCAAAAGAATTAACAGTTAAAGAAGCATTAAAATTATCAAACACTGCAGAAACATATCAAAAATCATTAGAAACAGAAATGGAAACAATATATAGTGCTAAAAAAGTTCTTGATTCAGAATATGATGAAGTAAGTATTAAATCATTAGAATCCATAACTCACACACCCGGTGTTCTTCTTAGAAAAAATTAAAAAAAATCATTGCTATCAAGTTAAGGTTTTTTGTTTTTATTTTTCTTTTTTTCTTGTTTT
>CAYSIF010000056.1:0-10036 GCA_964431035.1 uncultured Methanobacteriaceae archaeon
TAACCCCTGCAGGTAAATCTTTCTTAGATAAAGCATCTAATGAATTAATTAAAGACATACCTGAACTTGAAAAATACTAATTAATTTTCATATATCATTTCTTTAATTTTCGAAACTTCAAAAAAATATAATATGAGCATGTACATAAAGGAGATAGTGTTAACATGAGTGAACTTGATGAAATACGTCGTAAACGTATGGCTGAACTAGAACAACAATATAATAATCAGCAACAAGCTGCACAACAACAAGTTGAACAACAAAGAATGCAACAAGAATTTGAACAACAGAAAAAACAGATTCTGATGCAAATTTTAACTCCTGAAGCTCGAAGTAGATTAACTAATCTTAAGTTAACAAAACCAGAATTAGTTAATAACATTGAGATACAGCTTATACAATCAGCACAGGCAGGAAGTTTAAAAGGAAAAGTTACTGATGAACAACTAAAAGTTCTTCTTAGCCAAATAGCTGGTCAGAAAAGACAGATAAATATTACTCGTAAATAGTGTTTTATGAAAGCTTGTGTTCTTTATAGTGGCGGTAAAGACAGTTCATTAATGGGACTTATACTTAAAAAATTAGGGTATGATGTTGAACTCGTAACCATTAATTTTGGAGTATATGAATCATATAAGCCTGCTGCTAAATCTGCAGATTCATTAAATATTAAACATACTGTTTATAATATGGATAAAAATATTTTAGAAGAAGCTGTGGATATGATTATTGAAGATGGTTTTCCAAACAATGGAATTAAATATCTTCATGAGCAAGTTTTAGAAAATATTGCTAAGGAATATAATATTATAGGTGATGGTACAAGAAGAGATGATAGAACACCAAAATTAGATAAAAATCAGATAAAAAGTTTAGAAGATCGTTATGATATTCAATATGTAAATCTGGATAGTTTTGGTTATAAAATGATAAAATCATTAGTTTCAGAATTCTTCGAACTGTCATATGAAAAAAGTAATAAAGACACTAGTTCTGATTATGAAGTTGAAATTAGATTATTAATTGATCAAAAAGGTATAGATTCAAATGAATTTTTCCCAGAACATTATCAAACTAATGTTATTGGATTAAAAAAGGAGATTTGAATTTTTTATTATAAATTTATAATAATTAGATTACAAAAAAATATGGTGGATAGTAAAATGAGTAGAAATAAACCATTAGCAAAAAAATTAAGAATGGCAAAAGCTAACAAACAAAATAGGAGAATACCTATTTGGGCTTATGCTAAAACTCAACGTAAATTAAGATACCGACCTAAACCAAGAAATTGGAGAAGAAACAATCTTAAAATATAAGGGTGGATTATTATGGAAAGAGTATATACAATACCACTTAGAGATGTGAAAAAAGCACCTAGAACTATAAGAGCAGCAAAAGCAATGCGTTACATTAGATCTTTTCTCGAAAAACATATGAAATCTGATGATATTAAATTAGATCCAGCTATTAGTGAAAAGGTCTGGGAAAGAGGAATTCAAAAAATTCCTTCAAAAATAAAAGTTAAAGCTGTAAAAGACGAAGATGATGGAGTAGTTGAAGTTACTTTAGAAGAATAAATATTTTATCGTCTTTTATTTCTACTTTTATAAATTTTTTAAATTTAAAATAAAATTTAAAGGAAAGGATACATTATGTTAAAAAGAATTGATCTTACTGGAAATCCTAATATAGGCGTTTATATTTCAGTAAATGATGATGTAGCCATTGTTCCTTTGAATCTTCCAGATGAAAAACAGGATATTGTTAGAGAAACCCTTGATGTTGAAGTTATTAAAACATCTATTGCAGGTAGTAATCTTATTGGAGCTTTAAGTACTGGTAATTCTAATGGTTTTTTAGTTTCTCCATATATTGAAGATAGAGAATTGGAAAAACTAGAAAATGAAGGTTTGAATATTATCAAGCTTAAAGATAAATATACAGCTGTTGGGAATATAGTTGCTATTAATGATACTGCTGCAATTGTTAATCCTAATTTATCCAAAGATTCAGTAAAAACCATTGAAGATGAATTAGATGTGGAAGTAGTTACTGCATCTTTAGGTAATCTTGATATTATTGGATCTTTAATAACCGTTACCAATAAAGGATTTCTTTTATATAGAGATTCAACACCTGCAGAAATAAATTTTGTTGAAGACACATTTAAAGTTCAAGGAAATATTGGAACTGTGGGAAGAGGAATAACCTTAGTAGGTGCGTGTTCTATAGCTAACAATAGTGGAGTTATAGTTGGTGAGAATACAACCGGTCCTGAAATGGCCAGATTAGAGGAATCTTTAGGATTTTTAGATTAAAACAGAAGGAAAAAAATAGAAGGGAGAAAAAATAGTATGCAAACCAAAATATACAGAGTAAAAGGTAAATTTGTTAATGGAGAACAAATACAAGAATTTACAGAAGAATATAAAGCTTTTAAAGAAGCAGATATTTATGAAAAAATATACTCTATATTCGGAAGTAAACACGGAATAAACAGAAACCAAATTAACATTGAAGAGATTAAAGAAATAAGTGCTGATGAAGTAGAAGATCCTATTTTAAAAGCAATTATATAAATAATCAGAAGGTTTTTATAATGCAAGATCAACAAAAACTAGAGCAAATGTTAAATGAGATTAATGCATATAAAGAACAAAGTGAACTCTTACAACAAGAAATTGCTAATGTTCAACAGACCATAGCAGAAGTAAGAACCCTTGAATCAACAATTGATGATATTAAAAACAAGGATAAATTTGAAGCTTTAGTGCCTGTTGGTGCTGGTTCTTTTATGAATGCTGAAATAAAAAATGAAGATAAAATTATTATGAGTGTTGGATCTGGAGTTGCTATATCCAAAACTTATGATGAAGCAAAAGAAACAGCAGAATTCCAAAAAAAGCAATTGGAAGATAGTTTAGATAAACTTTATAAAAACTTACAACAGATTACGGATATTGTCGCTCAGCTTTCTCCACAAGCAGAGCAGCTTATGATGCAACTCCAACAAGCAGGACAATACTAATCTCTTCCACTATTTTTTTATTTTTACTAATTTTTTTATATTAATAAGACAAAAAACTTATTTTTTTTATTTACTCATTTATTAAGAAAATTTTAACTACTACTTTTATAAATAATTGAATAAAAATTATTACTTAATTTTTTTTATAAAAAATATTATATTTTAAAAATTTAAAAGATAAATAATATACTTTTACAATAAAATTTTTTTAATTAGATTTTTTATTATAATTATTACAAACTTTTTTACAAGGATTATTATAGAATTCCATTTTACGGAGGTTTTTATCTTGTTTGAATCATTAAAAAAGAGATTTTCTGAAACTAATAGTAAATTAACAGAAAAATTAAAAAAAGAAGCTACTGAAGAAAATAATATTGAGGAAACTGAAGAAGTAGAGGAAGTTGAAACTAAAGAAAAAAGTGAAAAAAGTTTTTATAACCAATTTAGTAATGCTTCTGATGAGGAAGAAGAGGGAGAGGAAGCTGAAGTTTCAGAAGATGATGAAGACGAAGAAGAATTAGATTTAAAACAAGACAGTGAAGAAACCGAAGACGAAGTAGAAGAAGACTCTGAAACTAAAAAAGATGAGGAAGAGGAAGAAAAATCTGGAGGATTCTTCTCTAGATTTAGAGGTAAAGATAAGGAAGAAGAAAGTGTTGAAGAAGACACTGCAGATGATGATGAAGAAGAGAGTGAAGATGAATCTATTGAGGAAGAAGAGGAAATTAAAGCAATAGAATCTGAGGAAGAAGAGTCTGAACCTGAAGAGGAAGAGGAAGAAAAGTCTGGAGGATTCTTTTCATCTCTTAGACGTGGCTCTAAAGATAAAGATGATGATGAGGAAGATGAAGAAAAGTCTGGAGGATTCTTTTCATTTATTAAAGAGAAAACTTTATCTGAAGATGATGTTGATGATATATTATTTGATTTAGAAATGTCTCTTTTAGAAGGAGATGTTGCTATGGATGTTGCAGATAAAGTTGTTAACTCTGTTAAAGAAGATTTAGTTGGTAAAAAGATTAAACGTAGTAATGATATTGAGGAGTATACTTATAATGCTTTAAAAAGTGCTGTTTCTGAGATCATTAATATTGAGGGTAAGAGTATGACTGATATGATTGAGGATAAAAAGAAGGTTGGAGAGCCTCTAGTAGTCATGCTTGTAGGTATTAATGGAACAGGTAAAACTACAACTATTGGTAAGTTATGTGATTTTTATATTAAAAAGGGTTATACTCCAGTTATTGCTGCTTCAGATACCTTTAGAGCAGGTGCTATTGAACAAGTTAAACATCATGCAGATAATTTAGGTGTTAAGATTATTAAACATGAAAAAGGATCTGATCCTGCAGCTGTTGCTTTTGATGCTGTTTCTCATGCTAAAGCTACTGGTAAAGAGCTTGTTTTAATTGATACTGCTGGAAGAATGCAGAATAATACTAATCTTATGGATGAGATGAAGAAGATAAAAAGAGTTTCAAAACCAGATTTAGTTGTTTTTGTTGGTGATGCTTTAACTGGAAATGATGCTACATTACAAGCTTCTAAATTTAATGATGCTATTGATATTGATGGTGTTATTTTAACAAAAGCAGATGCTGATTCTAAAGGTGGTGCTTCTTTATCTATTGGTTATGTTATTAAAAAGCCTATTTTGTTTTTAGGTATGGGCCAAGAGTATAGTGATATTATTGAATATGACCCAGATTGGATGTTGAATCAATTATTCGGATAATATTTATTCTTTTTGATGATTATGAGGATGAGTAAACTTATTATTTCTTTGTTGGTTGTTTTGATTATTGTTAGTAGTGTTGCTATTGTTGGTACTTTCTTTGTTAAGTCTAGTGATGGAGATTTTTTAAATAAAGGAGATGTTTCTATCACTGTTACTGGTGATGTTATGTTTGGTAGGAAGATGCCTGGCGTTCTTAGTTCTGGTGAGAGTCCTTATAGGTTTGTGTCCAATGTTACTAGTAATTCTGATATTTTGTTAGTTAATTTTGAGAATCCTGCAACTACTTCAAGTGTTGCTTATAAAGGTGATGTTCCTTTAAAGTGTAGTCCTGAGTTTGTTAATTTAGTTAAAGGTGCCAATATTACTGTTTGTGCTTTGGCTAATAATCATATGTTTGATTATGGTCCTGAGGGTTTGGAGGATACTCTTAATGTTTTAGATAGTGAGAATATTCCTCATATTGGTGCTGGAGATAATGTTGAGGATGCTTCTAGGCCTGTAGTTATTAATATTAGTAATAGGACTATTACTATTTTGAATTATATGGATTCTGTTAATTTTGCGGAGTATAGTCAAGAAGTGATGCCTATGGCTACTAGTAATGGTTCTGGCTATTCTGCTTACAATAGTGATTTAGCTGAGTCTCAGATAAAGTCTGCTTTAGGTAATGGTTCTGATTATGTGATTGTTTTCATGCATTATGGTAATGAGTATAGTAGAAGTCCTAATGAAATGCAGGTAAATATTTCTCATGAGTGTATTGATTATGGTGCTGATATTGTTTTAGGTGCGCATGCTCATGTTACTCAAGGAATAGAGATGTATCATGGTAAGCCTATTTTTTATAATTTAGGTAATTTTATTTTTGATCAGTCTAATCCTAATACTCATAGGGCTTATTTTGTGAATATTGGTTTGGTTAATGATAGTGTAGAGGTTACTGTTTATCCTGTTAATATTATTAATTATTTACCTCATTTTATGAGTTCTTCTGATGGTGTTGGTCTTTTAGAGGAGTTGAATCCTCAGTGTGATAGTTTGAATATTACTGATGAGGGTACGGGTAAATTATTTTATAATATAAGTAGGTAAATATGTATCATGCCATGTGTTATTTTTTTAAAATTTTGATTGATTAATATAATTGAAAGGAGATGTGATTAAAATTATGTTAGGAGAGGAAGAACTTAGAAAATTATTCCCTGATTTTGAAGAAACAATAGAACCATCAGGTATTGATTTAGCATTAGATGAAATTTTCATACAAAAAGGAGAAGGATCACTAATTGATAATGAAAAAAATTTACCTGAAATTGAAGCATTAAAAGGACCAATATATACTCTGAAAGCACATACAAGTTATCTTGCAACAATAGATAAAAAAATTAAAATTCCAAAAGGTTACACAATGCTATACCTCCCTAGATCAACTTTACTTAGATCATTTGTCTCTGTACAAACTGCAGTTGGTGACCCAGGATTCTATGGAACACTCACATTCCTAATAGTGAACCATGGAGATTATGATTTTAAAATTAAAAAAGGAGACCGTATAGCTCAGGCCGTTGTATTCCCATCAACCGGATCTGGAGAATATAATGGATCATATCAAGAAGAAGAATAAAAGAATATGATTACCTCAGACATCATTATTAAAATTTTAGAGATAAATAAGGTTAAAGAACTTTTCGGGATACCTGGAAATCAAATATTACCCTTATATGACTCTTTAAGAAAATCAAAAATAAAACATATATTAACTAGACATGAACAAGCAGCAGTGCACGCTGCAGATGGATATGCTAGAAGTAGTGGGAAATTTGGAACTTGCATATCTACTGCTGGACCTGGAGCTATGAATTTAGTTATGGGTGTTGCCACAGCATTTAAGGATTCTGTTCCTTTATTAATTATAACTGGAGATAATGATTATCCTATTAATTACAATAATTTTCAATCTATTAAAGTAAATGATGTCTTTAAAAGCATAACAATTAAAAGTTTTTATCCTAAAGATGGTGAAACTGCTATTAAAAATTTAGAAGAAGCTATTCAGATGTTGAATTATGGTCCTTCAGGGCCTGTGCATATTAATTTCCCTAAAAATGTATTGTCTGAAGATATTACTTATAATTTAACTGAAATTTCTCCTAATTATTCTCTTGAAAATATTGAAGTTGTAAAAAAGCGTTTAGAAAATAGTGAAAGACCTTTAATATTAGCTGGTGGAGGAGTAGTTTGGAGTAATTGTGAAAAAGAATTAGAAGAATTTATAACTAAAAATAATATTCCTCTTGTAACAACATTTCATGGTAAGGGAGTAGTTAGTGAATTTAATCCTATAAATTTGGGCATAGTAGGTATTAGAGGAACTGATATTTCTGAATATGCTCTATTAAATTCTGATTTAATATTATCTTTAGGTTGTAGGTTATCTGAGAGAACTATTGGAAATATTGTTGATTTAAATGACTTTAAGTCTAAATTAATTTCAATTAATACTAATGAATCCCACTTAGATGGTTTATCTATGAGAATAAGTGTTAAAGAATTTTTAAGTAAATTAGAAGATGATAATTTTGAAAAATCTGATGCATGGATAGATGAGATTTATACCAATAATCAAAAATTAATTATTGATGGTGTTGATGATGATAGTCTACCTTTACGCCCTCCATTTATAATTAATAAGATTTTAGAAAATAGGAACTGTGCGACTATTATAAGTGATGCGGGTTCTCATACAACTTGGACTTTTTTACTTACAAAAAATTCAGAACCTCGTAAATTGCTTTTTTCTGGAGGTTTTGGTCCTATGGGTTATGGTGTTCCTGCAGGTATTGGTGCATCAATTGCTAATCCTGAAGATAAGATTTTTGTTATTAATGGTGATGGAGATTTTCAAATGAATCTTCAGGAATTATCTACAATAAAAGAAAATAATTTGAATATTTGTATATTTATTTTAAATAATTCACAGTTGGGCATTATTAAGCAGTGGGAAAAAATTAATGATATTCCACCATACCAAGTTGATTTGAATTTTAATCCTGATTTTGTTAAGTTAGGAGAGAGTTATAATATTAAAAGTTTTAAAGTTATAAATAAAGAAGAATTAGATTATGTTTTAGGGTATGTTAATAGTTTTAAGGGTCCTTGTATTGTTGAAGTTTTAACTCGTGAAGAGGATATTCCTTTACCTTCAAAGTTGTTTTAGGTTTAATTTGTTCATTATTTCTTTTTTATATTTTTTAGATTCTTCTTTTAGAAATTTGATGTGGTATTTTTCTTTTGAGTCTTTATAATATTTTATTATTAGTGCTATTGTTTCTATTTTTACATTTGTGATTTTTGTTATATTTAGAACTCTTATTTCATAGTATGGGTATACTGTTATATTGTTTATTTTAAGTTCTTTTGCAAAGAATCGTTCATTTTTTATGTTTTCATCAAAATTCATTTTTATTTTCTGAGTTCTCCTATTATTTTTTTGATGAATATTATTAGTTCTTTTTTAGTTAGTATTTTTATTAGGAATTTTAGTAGGTTTATGTTGAATTCTAATTGTCCATTTATTTGTATTGTTTCGTTGTTGAAGTCTGTTTCTGCGGTTAGTGTATTTTTGTCTGATATGTTTAGTATTGTGTTTATTGTCCAAATGTATCCTATTATTTCAACTGTTTTTACGTAGTCATCTAATCCTATTTTTATGTGGTTTTTGAATTTTAGGATTTTTGTTGAGTTTTTGAATATTTTTAGTATTGGTATTATTTCTTTTTTGGAATTTTTTATTAGAGGTATTATATTTTTTAGATTGTTGTCTTTGTTTTCGTCTTTGTCTTCTTCGGTTTCTTCTTTATCTTCTTTATTTTTGGGAAATGTTGTTGTGAATATTTTTATTTTAAATATGTGTATTTTTAGGTTTGTTTTTAGGTTTGTGTTGTTTATGTTGTAGTTTATTTTTAGTTTTATTCCTTTGTATAGGATTATTAATAGGATTAGTATTATTATTAGAATAGCTATTGTTATGTAGTTCAATTTATCAGCTTTTTTTATTCTGTTTCTTCTTCTGTGGTTTCTTGGTATTCTGGTTCTTGATATGTTTCTTGGTAGGTTTCTGCTTCTTGTGCATCTACATTTATTGGACGGTTTTGTGCTAGTCCGGTGAATTCTTTAATTAAGTCTGCTACGATTAATCCTAAGTCTGATATGGATTTGTTTTTTTCTGTTCCTTTGCTTATGTTTAATACTCTTAGTCCGTCTAGTCCTTCAGCATTTTTTGATATTACTACCATTGATGTTGGTTCTATTGCTGCAACTGCTCCTGAACCATTTTTTCCACTATCTTTGTTGTAGCCTGATCCTGCTGCGAAACTGAATCCCATTCTAGTTATTGGTATTAGTATTTTGTCTTCTGTTTCTATTGGTTTTCCTATGAAGCTTTGTTTATCTAGTATGTTTTTTAGTTCTGATATTGTGTTTTCTATTGTGTTATCTTCTGACATTGTTATTCACTATTTCCTTTTTTTGAGTTTTTTTAGTAATTTTTTTTGGGATAAAATTTTTTTAAAAGAAAAGAAATGAGTTTGTTTTAATTTATTTTTATTTAATTTAAAAAGAAAAAATAATGGTTTTAAAAAAAATGATGGTTTTTTGTATTTTTTTTATAAGTATTCTTTAGCGATTGCTGCTACTCCTGCACTTTCGTCAACATCCATTCCTATTTGTTTTAGTGTCATTCCTAGTGCGGTGTAGGTTATTGCTAATTCTTTGTAACTTATGTTTCCGAGGTGTCCTACTCTGAATACGTTTCCTTTAAGGTGGTCTTGACCTCCAGCTACTTCCACGTGGTATTTGTTTTTCATTGTTCCTCTTACTTGTTGGTCTGTGAATCCTTCAGGCATTTTTATTGAGGTTACTGTGTTACTTGCGATTTCTTCATTTTTTGGGAATAGTTCAAGGCCTAATGCTTTTGCTGCATTTCTTGATGCTTTTGCTGCTTTAATATGTCTTTCTACGCAGTTGTCAAGTCCTTCTTCTTCGATTATTTTTAAAGCTTCGAGTAATCCATAAACTGATGATACTGCTGGAGTGTATGGTGTTTGTGGAGGAACTGAACTTGCTTTTTCACGGCATTTTGGTAAGTTTAGGTAGTAAGTATGAGAATCAACATTTTCTGTTGCTTTCCATGCTTCGTCATTTAATGTTATAGCTGCTAAACCTGGAGGTGCTGCTAAACATTTTTGTGAACCTGTGAAACATAC
>CAYSIF010000057.1:0-9999 GCA_964431035.1 uncultured Methanobacteriaceae archaeon
AGTAAAACCCCAAGTAACAAGAAAAGGAATAAACCTATACTTCCCAAAAGACACAATAGGACAAAGCTTCGACATAACAACAGAAAATGAATATCTATTCACAGCAACAGTAGGAAAAGGAGGAACAATAAAACTAAGAGCAGACCTAGACCTAACAGACGAACTACTAAGACACATAAACAGAAATAACACAATATATGCAGAAAGAAGAAACTAAAAAAAATAAGGAATTAAGAATATGATAAAAATAGGAGCATCATCACTAGCAGAACCCAACCAAGAAAAATTCTTAGAATACTGTGCAGATTTAAAAATAAAATATGTAGAAATAGTAAAATCCTACCCAAATCATGAAATAAACTTCGAATTAATAGAATCATACAACTTCAAATACAGCATACACTCACCACTAATAGACATTAACATTGCAAGCCTAACACCAAGCATAAGAAAAGCAAGCATAAATGAAATGAAACAAAGCATAGGCGATGCAGCAAAAATAAATGCACAAAATGTAGTAATACATCCTGGAAAAATACCATTCTCAGGAAAACCATACGAAGAAACAATATACGAAATATGTAACGACTCATTTAAAATACTAAAAGAATACAGTCAAGATACAGGAGTAAAACCATTAATAGAAAACATGCCTCTAATAGAAGGATTCATGTACTATGATTTGGAGAAACTATATGAAACATTAAAAAATTTAGAGATGGAAATGACATTTGATATAGGACATGCATTTACAGCAGGATACACAGAAAACCAAATGTATTTTCCTATCGTTAAACACATACATATCCATGATAATAATGGTGATGACGACTCACACCTACCACTTGGTGAAGGCACTATTAAATTTAACGACATCATAAACAAATACTCAAAAGAAAACTACAAAGGAACCTACATCATAGAAGCAAATAATCTAGAATCAATACAAAAAACACACCAATACCTAAGAAAAAACAAACACATCTAAAAAAAAATACTTTCCAAATGCTCACCCAACACATTATAAACAAAAACAACAAATAAACAAAACAGAACAAAAATGATACACAACATAGAAATAGACCCAATAAAAGTCAACGGACAAATAGAAGAACTAAAAGAAACATACCAAGAATTCCACCACGAATTCAAAAGAATATACGAAGAATACAAAACAACAACATACCAACAATACCTAATAGAAACAAACGACATAAAACCAATAAACCAAAACCTAGAAAAAGCACTAGACTTATGCGAAATATACACACAAGAACTACAAAACAAAAACAACGACACAATATACAACATAACAAACATAACAAAAAACTACAACCTAAACACAGAAAAAGAAGAACTAAACACAATATCACAAACAATAGCAAACTTCACATCATTCCAAAACCACCTAAACTACTACAACAACAAAATCCAAATCTGGAACACACTATACTCACAACCTATAGAAAACCCAGAACAAAAAACAAAAAAACTACAAAAAAGAATAAACAAAAACTTAAGCCAACTAACAATAAACAACACAGAAACAAACAACCAAATAACAGAATTCAAATACAAAATCCAACAACAATACAAAAACAACAAAACACTACAAAACACCATAAACACAAAAAACCTAGAAGAATACACATACTTCGAATACAAAAAAATAAACAAAAAACAAGAAAAAATAAAAAACGCACTAGACGACTTAGCATACCACATAAACCACATAGAAGAAAACACACCAATAGACTACATAGTAGACATACTAAAAAACAACACAAACTGGACTAAAATACAAGAACAAATAATAAACAAAACACAACAAACAATAAACAAAAACCCAAACACACAAAATGTAAAAAAATACAAAAAACAATTCAAATACCAACTAAACGGAACAATAATACCGGACAAAAACAACCTACAAGAACTATTAAAAATATTTATAAAAAACACAAAAAAAGAAAAAATCAAATCAGAACTAATAATAACAATAAAACTATACATACTAGAACTAGAAGACCTAATAATCAAAATAGAAGAATTTATAAATAAAAACTAATCATATAATCAAAAAAAAGAATAAAAAAAGAGCAGAATCTCAATACTCTTCTAAAAAAAATATTAAGATAAACTACTCTCAGTATGATGCTTAAGTATTGTTCCACTTACAGACTCTGAAATACTAACATTCTGATTAATTAAACTTATAGGCAATAAAGCATTATCAAAACGATCATTTTTAAGCTCATCAAGATTCTTAAGTATAATATCAATATTCTTAAAATTCTCCTTATGAGGATTATTTAACCTGAAACTATTAGGTAAATTCAAAACAAAAATCCTATTAGTTCTTGATTTATAAATAATCTTATTACTATAATAAGTAGAACTACCATACGGCTGATTAGGATTTTCCTGTCCAAAGATAATATACTTATAAATGTATTTACTATTTGGTATAATGTATTGACCCGGTTCTAGTAGATGACTTATTTCTTGTGCATGATCTGCAAATTCTCCACTCTTCTCAACACCTACTAAATATAAATCATACCTTTTCTCTAAAAAGTATATTAACTCACGCATTGGTGTGGATAGTTTATTTGTCACTCCAAAGAATGCTAATGGACCATCTTTAATAAATAATGTTTCTTTAAGTAGTGTTGGTGCAGATTCTTGTAAGAAATGTATATAATTTATTAATATGAATTGTTCTAGTAGATTCATAACATAAGATGTTATTCCTTGAGCTACATTATCTATTATTAATTCATTTATTCTAAATACATCTGTTAGGTATACTTTTTCCATACAGTATGGACAGTCTACTGTGTAATCTTCCATTTCGAATCTGTTTATTTTTACTGGTCTTCCACATGTTGGACAGTTTTTTAAGTGGTATGTGTTTTTTCCTTGAGGTTTATATTCTCTAAATATTAACCAGGATAATGTTTCCATTAGTGTTTTTTGTGTTTTTGTTTTCATGAAATGTTCGTATAGACTGTGTCTTATACTGTTTTTTAGGTTTTTCTGGGATTTTCTGATTATATTTTTTGTTGGTATTGTGAAATTGTATGAGTCGATGTTGTGTAGTTTTCCTATGTCGGTTTTTCCTATGAATTCTTGTTTTTGAAGTTTTTTTAGGTCGTCTAGTTGGAAGTAGTTTACACCGTATCTGAAGAATGCCATTGTACTTGAAGGATATGATTGTCCTATTATTATTTCATTATATCCTCCATCTATTGCCATTATTTTTTGGATAGGATTATGGGGGGTGTCTTCTACTTGTTGGAGGTTCATTTCGTTTTTTAATTCTTCGTCTGCTCTTTTTGGGTAGTAGCAGTCTTTTAAGAATTCATTTATGTCTTTATCTAGGATTAGTGGTGTTTGTGATGAGTGGCTTGCATATTCTGCTGGTTTTAATCCTTGTGAGTAGCTCATATTTTTTTAACCTCCGAATTTGTTTATTTGTACTGGCACTACAAAGGGATTGGAGTAGGTTTTCATTCTTACGAATCCTTTATCTTGTGGTGCGAATCTTCTAAGTGTGTCTAAAAAGTCTTCAAAGTCGTAGAATTTTCTTAGTTCGTTTAGTTCTTCTGTATTGTTTAGGTGTGATATGAACCAGTTTTGGGTGTTTTTTAGGATGTTGCTGCTTATGCTGCTGACTTCTTGTGTTGCGTATACTAGTCCTAGGTTTAGTTTTGCTCCTTCTTTTGCTATTCTGTTGTATATTTGTTGTAGGTTTTGGTCGTCGTGTTTTGGGAATAGGTTGTGTGCTTCTTCGAAGTAGAATTGTATTGTGTTGTTGTTTATGTTTTTTATGAAGTTGCTGATGCTGTTTTGGAATATGTGTTTGCATATTCTTTCACTGTAGTCGTTTTGTATTTCTTGGTTTCCTTGTGATAGGTCTACGATTACTATTTTTCCTTCTCTTAGGAATTTTATTATTTCTTTTTTGTAGTTGTCTGTTGTTGTGGTGTGGTAGTTGTTTAGTACTTCTAGGTTTTTGTATCCTCTTAGGTTTTCTTGTGTGGTGTTCTTTTTACATCTTGTTAGCATTATTAGTAGGTTTTCTAGGTCTTTATCTACCCATGCTTTGTTTTTGTGGAATAGTGGGTAGTCTCTGAAGTATGGTATTTCGTTGTAGTGTTGCCATAGTCTTGTGAAGAATTCTATTGCATCTTCGTAGCTTATTCCATTGTTTGGGTCTATTCCTATTAGTGGGTCGTTTGTTAGTTGTTTGCTTACTATGAAGCGTATTTTTTCTTTGTTTCCGTATTTGTCTGTTGGTGGTTTGAATCCTGCTAAGTATAGGCAGCATAGGTAGGCTGCTTCTTTTCTTTTGTATCTTCTGTATGCGCTGAAGTATCTGTCTTTTTCTTCTTGTGTTAGTCCTTCTTCTTCTGGTTTTTCTGGTTCTTTTAGGTCTATGCTTATGAAGTCTTCCATGTATCCTGATTGGCTTGTTTGGGATAGTTTTGCTTTTATTATTTGGAATCCTTCGTTTATGTCGTGGTAGAAGTTTGCTCTTAGTGTTTTGAATCCTTCTTTTTCAAGTACACTGTATCTTACTACTTTTTCTTCTCCGAGTATGTCGTATATTGCTGTTCCTTCGTCTTGTTGGTTGCTGTTTGCGTATTCTCCATTTATATCGAATATTATTTGGCCTATTGGGTTTTCGTTTGTATTTAGTTTATCGGTTAATTCTATGATTTGTTTTAGGGTGTTTGATTTTCCAGTTCTTGTCATTCCAAAAATAGCTGTTCTTTTACCTATAAAGTCTTCACTGGATACGTAAACATTAGCCTTGTCTTTTTTAAATCCGTTACTGCTACTATATTTTACTTCGCCTATGGTGACTGGGGTATTGCTTGTTTTTTCACATACTCCTAGGTTTACTATTGTTTCTAAGGCTTTTCCTTTTGGTTTATAAATGGTGTAGTTACTTGGACTGTAAAAATTATCTATGTCTGAACCAAAGTAGATATTTCCATCTTCTGTTTTGTGAAATGATCCTAGTACATTACATTCTAGTCCTGAAAAACTGAATGCGTATCTTGTTAGTGGATCCATTTGGTCTTTTTCTGATGTGTTTGGTTCTTTATAATATTCAATAAGGGTGCTGAAAATTTCTTCTTGATTTGGTAATGGAACTTGTCTCATTGCTCTTAGGAGTATTGCTTCTGGGTATGTTTCATTTTCATTATCATAGTATGCTAGAAGAAATGTTCCTTTTGGTATTCCATTTACTCTTGCTTTACTTTCATCACCGATTAGTATGTTTGCTTTTGTATAATCTAAGTAGAATGGTTTTCCAACCATGTCTTCTTTTTCGATTGTGAATATATCATTTTTGTTTAGTTCAAATTTTTGGTTCATGATATATTTCACCCCCTAATCTTTTTAGATTCTTTATTTTTTTTTGGGGTGAGTATTTTTTTTGATAAAAACCTGCATTATTTTTTGGGTTTTATTTTAAAACTTTTTGCTAAATACATTATATTATACAAGTCTTTTTCAAATTTATTTATTTTTTAAATATGTGTGAATTACCTAGTTAAATCTATTATATAGTATATAATATAGGATTAACCCGAGCATTTGAAAAGTAATAATTTTTAAAAACACTTTAAATTATTCATTTTATCAAATAAATTGTAGTTACATTATATTTTAATTAAGTTTAATTTGGATTTTTCTCTAATTTATTCATATTCTATTATTATATTTTTATTTGTATTGTTTATTAATTTTAAACTCTTATTTTAAATCAAAAAATAATATAAATTATGAAAAAAATAAGGAATATAAAAAATACTTTTTTTTTATGGTGTGATTAATTTAATGGTAAAAGTCTCAATAATACTCTGTGCATATAATGAAGAAAAATACATCAAAGAAGCAATAGAATCAGTACTAAAACAAACACTAAAAGACATAGAACTAATAATAGTAAATGATGGATCAACAGACAACACAGAAAACATTATAAAAAAATACCCTGATACAAGAATCAAACTTATAAACCAAAAAAACAAAGGATTAGGAGCAAGTAGAAACACAGGACTAAAGAATGCAAGTGGAGAATACATAATGTTTTTAGATGCAGATGATTATCTTGTAGAAAATGCAACAGAAATAGCATACAAAGAAGCATCAACAAAAAATACAGATTTAAGCTTCTTTAAAATAATCAATTACTCAACAGAATACTATGAAAGTGACTGGTTCAGCCTAAAATCATTTAACCAAACATTTAATGATAAAATTTTCAATGCTAAAGATACAAAAGACTTCCAATTTGATATGTCAGTAAGTGCCTGTCAAAAAATATACAAAACAGAATTTTTAGAAAAAATTAATGCAAAATTCCCAGAAAACATAAACTTTGAAGACATGCCATTTTTCTACTATGTGTATTTAAAAGCAAAAAGAATCACACTAATACAAGACTTCTTATACATAAGAAGAAAACATGAAGGATCTATAACAAATAAAGTAGACTCAAAATTCCTAGACACAGTAAAAGCTGGACAAATCCTAATGGATATATTCATAAAAAACAAATGGTATGAAGAGTATAAATATGATTTAATTGCCTACAAAATTAACGGTCCACGATATGCACTAATGAGTATAGATGAAGAATATAAACAAGAGTTATATGGTCTAATTAAAAAGGATTACACAGAAATTAAAGAGACAAAATATTATAATGATTATTTAACAAATTTGGGGCCAGTAAAAAAGAAATTCTTCACAGATATTATAAAATCAGAAAACTATGAAGAATTCATAAAACTACAAGAAAATTAAAATATTTGGGTTTTTAGCGGATATTTTTTTTTATTATTAATTTTAATTTCTATTTTTATGAATGTTTTTTCAGTTTATTCTCAGTTTTTTCATGTTCTATTTATCTTTATAGGATAATATTTTATGTATTCGTAAATTTATTTAAATATAAATTTTTAAAAGTATATTAATATACAAAAATACATAATAAATATTATAGGAGAGTTTTATATGGCAACAACAATCAGAATTAATGAAGATGTAAAACATCAATTAAAAATTAAAAGTGCAGAATTAGGAGTTAAACAAATAGATCTACTAAATAGATATGTAATTGAAGGAATAAAAAGAGACTCAATGCCTAAAAAACCAACTCCAACAATTGAAGATTTAGAAAAACTATTAAAACATGATAATCCAAAAGGCAATGGATTAAATAAATTATGTGGAATAATAGATAATAATGAAATTATTGATGAAGTAGAAGAAAAAAGAAATGCATGGAGAGATTAATTTAATGTTATTCATTGATACTTGTTATATCATTGCATTAATGAATAATAAAGCAAGAAACCACAAACAAGCAGAAAAAATAAGCAAATTAATTAATAATGAGTATACTATAATTAATTCCACAGTTTTAATTGAAATGTTGAATAATTTACATAAAAAAAGATATGAATCATTAAGAGATGATATACTGGACATGTTATACGATATGGACGATATACACTATTTAACATCAAAAGATTATGACAAAGCACTCCAAATATGTAAAAATTATAATTTCAGTCTTAATTATAGTAATTGCACAATATTAAACACAATGATAGAATATAATGTTAACACAATCGTATCTTTTGATGATGATTTTGATAAAATAAAAAATATTAATAGATTTTACCTATAAAATCTTTTTTTACCATATTTTTTGCTCTCATAATTTGCATATTTATATAAATAAATTAAAATTTTACCAAACTCCCCTTCTTTTATTTACTTCTAAGTTTTAGTTTATTTTAATAATTACACTATAATATACT
The DNA here is from genome assembly GCA_964431035.1 of uncultured Methanobacteriaceae archaeon. Taxonomy (GTDB): domain Archaea; phylum Methanobacteriota; class Methanobacteria; order Methanobacteriales; family Methanobacteriaceae; genus Methanobrevibacter_A. The sequence goes on from CAYSIF010000057.1 coordinate 7,851, forward strand.
TATATTATCATTTTATAAAGATTTTTAGGCTTTAAATCATATTAATTCTATAGGAATATTTATCACGATTTTTCATTTTTTAAAATTAAATAGTATCATTTTATAAACTTTAAAGTTAAATTTAAAATAAAGGAATTATTTCTTATATCAAAACTAAAATTTAGCTAAGCCTTTTTTAGGAAAAAATAATTGTTTTTTTATAATTTTCAGGCGGGATATTATCACTGATCAGTCCTCACACCTTTACAGGGAAAAAACAGATAGAGCAATTAAAAAAAGACCTCCATGGGTTGAATATAAGCTACACATCGTTGTTTTTATTTTAGTAATTATTTCAATGTTTATCGGTGTTATTGAAATTAAAATAACTGACACTATCGAAGTTTTTTTATTACCTTTATTATATGCCTTGGTTATGGGTTTAATTCTTTATTTAGCAAAACCTGTTAAATTTGTAGGTCGTAAGCAATCTAAAGTAGCTGAAGGAGCTATGGTTTTATTCATAGGGGTTTTAATTGCTAAATTAGCTATTTCTAGCGGTCAATCTATTACTAGTATTTTTAATGTAGGTCCTGCTTTAATTTTACAACAATTCGGTGATTTAGGAACTCTTATAGCATTACCAGTTGCACTACTTTTAGGTTTTAGACGAGAAGTTGTGGGTATGACTAGTTCCATTTGTCGTGAACCTAACCTAGGAGTTATTATAGATAAATATGGTTTCAAATCTCCTGAAACACGTGGAGTCTTAGCAGTTTTTGTCATAGGATCAATTATTGGAACCGCATTTATTAGTCTTCTATCAAGTATCTCTGCTTCAATTTTACCTATACACCCATATGCTTTTGCTATGGCATCAGGTGTAGGAAGTGCAAGTATGAATGCAGCATCATTAGCTTCAATATCACACATGTTCCCAGCAATGGCAACAGATTTAGAAGCTTTCGCAGGATGCAGTAATCTCTTATCATTCTGTTTCGGTATTTATATGTGTATTTTTATTTCACTACCTCTTGCAGAAAAATTATACAGTTGGTTATCCCCTCACATAGGAAAAGATGATAAAAACACTATCGATGATGAATACGAAATTGAAGGCCTAAAACAAGATAAATACATTTCTAAAGATGAACTAAGCTCAGGTAAACTTAAAAGATGGATAGTTCTACTTATAATATTCTCATTTATAGTTGCAGTGGGAAACTTCATAGGATATAAAACATCAATCATAGATTCTTTTATTGGAATGATGATAATCTCAATTATTACAATTGTAGGAATGTCCCTTGAAAGAATAGTTCCATGGAATATTCAATCAATAATATTCATAAGTCTAATTGGTATATTTGTAGCTATACCTGGTGTTCCAACATCTGATTTTGTATTATATTATGTTTCAAAAATTAATTTAACCACTATCTGCACAGCGTTTTTAGCTTATGTAGGTATTGCAATAGGTAATGATTGGCCAGAATTTAAAAAAATTGGATGGAAAGGAATCATTATCACATTAATAGTAATTTCAGGAACATATCTCGGCTCTGCAACAATTGCACATCTAACTTTACTAGCCACAGGAATGATTTAAACTAACTTTTTTTATTATTAGATGTTTTATTTAAAATTTAATAAAATTTAAAATTTTACATGTGTTAAATGTTATCCGCATACAAAAATATAAAAGAATTTGTACTATGACTCTAAATAAAAAAATAATTTTTGAGGGGGACTTTGAAATAATTGATGATGTGTTGGATTGGAATAAGGAGATTATTTTAATATGATAAAATTATTTAACAAAAGTATTATATAATTAAACTAACTAATGTTTTAATTGAAAAGTAAATATTTTAATATTTGCTTTAAATACAAGGTAGAACCTTTAAAGGTTTTTATATTACAAAGTTTTAAGGATTAAACCGTGTTTTATTCTTAATCCTTAATAAAACTTCTATATCTATTTTTAAAAAATTTAAATAATATATAAATAATTATATCACAAAAAGTAATAATGATTTTAATCCTATTTTTAAATTATATTTTTTAAAAAAATTTAAAATTTATATTCTTAAAATAGTCAATAAAAAAGAAAAGAAAAAGAGGAAGGGTCATGATTTTGATATAATTTTTTTTTGACCAATCTAAATAT
>CAYSIF010000058.1:0-9676 GCA_964431035.1 uncultured Methanobacteriaceae archaeon
CCGCGACTTGGGTTCAAATCCCGGCCAGGGCGCTTTTATTAACTTATATAAGAACATTTTTTTATAGTGTTTTCATAGCATCCTAAAAAACATGCTAAAATTTTTAACAAAATGAAAGTTAAAAAAACATATAAAAAAAATTAAATATAATTTAATAAAGAATGAAGTCCCAAAAAAATAACGACAAATATTATTAATCTTGTAAATAAAAAAGGGTCCGTAGCTCAGTCTGGCAGAGCGCTTGGCTTTTAACCAAGCGGCCGCGGGTTCAATTCCCGTCGGACCCGTCTTCTAATTTTTTCTAAAAAAAACTTTTACAATTCAAAATTAAATAATTTATACTTTTATATCTGTAAATAGTTAAAAATACAAGATTACAATAAAAAAAACAAATGATAAAATTATTTCCGATTTTTTTCTAAAAAAAAATAAACAAAGTTAAACTAAAAAAATATAGTTAACTTGCTGGAAAAATTTTAAAAAAATATAAAAAAATTTACAGAAAAAAACATTTTCTTTTATTTTTTCGGAGGAATAATATTTTGAAAATCAATATTCTAGAGCATCACTACGTTCCAGAACATATTAAATTAAACCAATCAGAAGTTGAAAAACTTGCAGAAAGTTTAGAATATGATATTAAAGATTTACCAAAAATAAGATCTAACGACCCTGTTGCTAAACAAATAGATGCAGAAGAAGGGGATGTAATAAAAATCATAAGAAACAGTGATACTGCAGGTACATTTGAAACTTATAGAATTGTCGAATAAAGAAAGATTAATAATCTAATATTTTTTTTTTATAACTAATTTTTACTTACAAAAAATTTTTTTTTATGGAGGAAAATCCGTGAACGGAAAGGCAGGAGAATCATGGAAATTAGTTGATTCATTTTTTGATGAACATCAATTAGTTGACCATCACCTTAAATCATATAATGATTTTGTAAATAATCGTATACAAAAAATTATTGACATCACCGACCCTATATCATTAGATGGGGAAGATGAAAACGGTGAAAAAATAAAATACACAGTACGTACTGGTAAATTACACATACACAAACCATTCACCCGTGAAGCAGATGGTTCCAATAGTTTAATCTACCCAACAGAAGCAAGATTAAGAAACTTAAACTACTCTGCACACATGTACCTTGAAATGTCATTAGACATAGAAGGAGAAAAACCAAAAAAATTAACAGAAGAAGATGCAATCTACATTGGTGAACTACCACTAATGCTCAAATCCGATATATGTCACTTACATGGTCTTAACGATGAGGAATTAAAAGCAAAAGGCGAAGACCCACAAGACCCAGGTGGATATTTCATAGTTAACGGTTCAGAAAGATCCATAGTTACAATGGAAGAAATCGCACCTAACAAAATCATCCTCGAAAGACTCGGAGAACCCGAAGAAAGAAGAGCAAAAGCAATAGTAACTTCTATAAAAAGTGGATTCCGTGCAAGAATCAACCTAGAATACAAAAAACCACGTAAAAGCGGAGTATTCTTAAGAATATCATTCCCATATGTTCCAGGAGAAATACCATTAGTAATACTATTGCGTGCACTCGGATTCGCAACAGATCAAGAAATAATCACAGCAATTTCTGAAGACTTCAACTACCAAATGCTAATTGCAGACGATATACAAGTATCAGAAACACAATTAAAACTAGATTCCGAAGAAATGAAAGGAATGACACAAGATCAAAGAAGAGAATACTTAAGATTATCTGCAATAAAATACATTGGAAACCGTGTAGCTAAAGGAATGACAGAAGAATACCGTATAAAACGTGCAGAAGATGTAATAGACAAATACTTACTACCTCACATGGGAACAGAACCAGAAAGAAGAGGAGCAAAAGCAGTATACCTTGCTGAAATGACCGAAATGTTACTCCAAGTAATATATGGTGACAGGGAACCTCACGACAAGGATCACTACACAAACAAAAGACTAAGAGTATCTGGGGACTTAATGGAAGACTTATTCAGAGTAGCATTCACAAGTCTAACAAGAGATATGAGCTACCAACTAGAAAGAAGCCTATCACGTAAAAAAACACTATCCATAAAACAAGCAGTACGTTCAGATGTACTAACAGAAAACATCAAACACGCAATAGCTACAGGTAACTGGGTAGGAGGAAGAGCAGGAGTAAGTCAATTACTCGACAGAACAAGTTACATGGGAACATTATCACACTTAAGACGTGTAGTATCACCATTAACAAGAAGCCAACCTCACTTCGAAGCAAGAGATTTACACCCAACACAATTCGGTAAAATATGTCCAAACGAAACTCCAGAAGGACCAAACTGTGGATTGGTAAAAAACTTAGCACTAATGTGCAAAATATCTGAAGGATCAGATACAGAAGAAATCAAAAAAGCAGTAAAAGGAATACTAAATAAAAAAACTAAATCTGGTAAAGAATCTACTGAAATTACTGAGGCGGAAGTTAACTCAACTGAAACCGGAGTTACCGAAGTAAACGAAAATTTAGTTGAAAGTTCATAAAAGAGTGGGGTAAAGATATGGTAAATAAACAAGAAATTTCATACGATGAGTTTGAATTTATCAACAGTCAACCCGATGAAAACAGAATCAAATATCTTTGCGGATACTTCTGCACAGTTCTTGATGTTTCTCAAAAAGACACTAAAAAAGTAATCAAAAAAGAATTTTCAAACTTATCATCTGAATATAAAAATAAAATTGAAAACGAAAATAACGAAGAAGAAAAGAAAAAACTTGAGGAAATCCTCGAAGGAATTACTAAAGCAGATAAAGAATTACAAAAATCTTCAACAAAAAAAGCATTCATTGGAGACTACATAGAATTATATAAAAACTTAGAATCAGATTCTAAAACAGAAATTGCTGAAGCTGAAGACGAAGAAGAATCAACACTACCTGCAGAAGTAGAAGAAGATAATACTGGTATTGATGAAGTTGAAGATACCAAACCTCCAGCTCCTCCTGAACCTCCTGTAATTCCTAGACCAGGTAATAATGCAAAAATTTATCTTAATGGTGAACTTATAGATTTCACAGATGATCCTGAAGGATTCACAGAACAAATGAGAGAAAAAAGACGTTCTGGAAAAATATCTGATGAAATGAACATCACATACTATAAAGATACTAATGAAGTTTACATATTCAATGATCCTGGAAGAGCAAGAAGACCAGTAATAATTGTTAAAGATGGAGTGCCATTACTCACAGATAAACACTTAAATAAAGTGGCTAAAGGCGATTTAAAATGGTCTGACCTTATTAAAAAAGGAATTATAGAATATTTAGATGCAGAAGAAGAAGAAAATGCATACCTTGCAATGACCTTAAAAGACTTAACTCCTGAACACACACACTTAGAAATAGATCCATCTACAATGTTAGGTATTTGTGCAGGAATTATTCCATTTTCAGATCACAACTCATCTCCAAGAAACACAATGGAAGCAGGTATGACAAAACAAGCATTAGGATTATACGTATCAAACTATGCACTACGTACAGACACTCGTGCACACTTACTACACCATCCTCAAACACCTATAGTTAAAACAAGAATAATAGGTGCAACTAACTATGATGAAAGACCATCTGGTCAAAACTTCGTTGTAGCATTAATGAGTTACGAAGGATACAACATGGAAGATGCAATGATCCTAAACAAATCCTCATTAGAAAGAGGTATGGGAAGAAGTTCATTCTTCAGATCATACGAAGCATCTGAAAGAAGATACCCTGGAGGACAAGAAGACAAATTCGAAGTCCCTGAAAAAGGTGTAAAAGGATACCGCTCAGAAGAATCATACAAAAACTTAGATGAAGACGGTATAGTTAACCCAGAAGCACATGTAGAATCAGGGGATGTTTTAATAGGAAAAACAAGCCCACCAAGATTCTTAGAAGAAATCGATGAATTCGGAACCGTAGCAGAAAAAAGAAGAGAAACAAGTGTAACAGTACGTCACGGTGAAAAAGGTATTGTTGACGCCGTACTCTTAACAGAAACCGTAGAAGGAAGCAAACTAACAAAAATACGTGTAAGAGAAACCAGACAACCCGAATTCGGAGATAAATTCGCATCAAGACACGGACAAAAAGGGGTTGTAGGACTAATACTATCCCAAGAAGATGTACCATTCACAGAAGATGGAGTCGTACCTGATATAATCGTTAACCCACACGCTATACCATCAAGAATGTCTGTAGGACAAGTACTCGAAATGGTAGCAGGTAAAGCAGGATGTTTAGAAGGAGAACGTGTTGACGGAACACCATTCAACCCAGATGTAGAAAAACAAATCAAAAAAGCACTATTAAACCACGGATTCGAATCAGCAGGATGTGAATCATTATACAACGGTTCAACCGGAGAAAGAATAGATGCAGAAATATTTGTAGGAGTAGCATACTACCAAAAATTACACCACATGACAACAGACAAAGTCTACGCTCGTTCAAGAGGACCAGTACAAGTATTAACCAGACAACCAACAGAAGGAAGAGCAAGAGAAGGTGGTTTAAGATTTGGAGAAATGGAAAGAGACTGTTTAATCGCACACGGAGCAGCATTATCACTTAAAGAAAGACTCTTAGACGAATCAGACAAATACGAAGCAATAGTATGTGACAACTGTGGAATGCTCGCAATAAACGACAAAACAAAAGACAAAAAATACTGCCCAATATGTGGAGACTCAGAATCCTACCCAATCGAAATATCATACGCATTCAAACTATTACTTGACGAACTCAAAAGCTTATGTATATTCCCTAAACTCAAACTAGGAGATAAAGCATAAAATAAAGAATTAAAGGATTTTTCAAAAAACAAACACAAAAAAATCATAAAAAAAGGAGATAATAATCTTGAAAGAAACAATAATAAAAAAGATTGATCAAATCAACTTTGGTTTAATGTCCCCAGAAGAAATCCGTAAAATGTCAGTGGTTGAAGCTAAAACACCAGACACCTATGATGAAGATGGTTACCCAATCGAAAACGGTTTAATGGATCCAAGATTAGGTGTTATTGACCCTAGCTTAAAATGTAAAACCTGTGGATTCCGTGGAGGAGAATGTCAAGGACACTTCGGACACATCGAACTAGCAAGACCTGTAATACACGTTGGTTTCGGAGACAATATTCAAAAAATCTTACGCTCAACATGTAACGAATGTGGAAGAGTACTACTTGATGACTTTGAATTTGAAAACTACACAGAAAAAATAAACGAATTATTAGAACGTGGAGAACCACTCGACCATCTAATAAAAAAGATTTACGAAGAAGCTAAAAAAGACGAATGTCCTCACTGTGGAGCAGAACAAGAAGACATCAAAATAGATAAACCAATCAGCATACTACAAGGAGACTACAAACTAACATCTAGTGAAGTCCGTGAAAGACTAGAACGCATTAGTGATGCAGACTCATTTGTACTTGGTGTTAACCCAGAAGTAGCACGTCCAGAATGGATGGTTCTAACAGTACTACCAGTACCACCAGTCACAGTAAGACCTTCAATCACATTAGATACTGGTGAACGTTCAGAAGACGATTTAACACACAAACTTGTAGATATCCTAAGAATCAACCAACGTTTAGTTGAAAATATGGAAGCAGGAGCTCCACAATTAATCGTAGAAGATTTATGGGAATTATTACAATACCATGTAACAACCTACTTTGATAATGAAGCAAGTGGTGTTCCACCTGCTCGTCACAGATCCGGTCGTCCACTAAAAACATTAGCACAAAGACTTAAAGGAAAAGAAGGAAGATTCCGTAGTAACCTATCAGGTAAACGTGTAAACTTCTCAGCACGTACAGTAATCAGTCCAGATCCAAACATCAGTATTAACGAAGTTGGAGTTCCAGAAATGATTGCAAAAGAAGTAACCGTACCAACTTACGTTAACGAATGGAACATCGAAGAAATGCGCCAATGCGTACTTAACGGACCAAATGTTCACCCAGGTGCAAACTACATGACACGCCGTGATGGACGTAAAATGCGTATCCTAGATGAAACCAAAGAAATCGTAGCAGAAAGTCTTGAAGATGGATGCATCGTAGAAAGACACTTAAACGATGGAGATATCGTACTATTCAACCGTCAACCTTCACTTCACCGTATGAGTATGATGGCACACGAAGTAAAAGTACTACCATACAAAACATTCAGACTAAACCTATGTGTATGTCCTCCATACAATGCAGATTTCGATGGAGACGAAATGAACATGCACATCTTCCAAACTGATGAATCACGTGCAGAAGCAAAAAGCTTAATGCGTGTACAAGAACACATCTTATCTCCTCGTTTTGGAGGACCAATTATTGGAGCTATTCACGACCACATTAGTGGAGCATACCTTTTAACAAGAAAAGGACAAGAATTCCCAGAAGAAGACGCATTCCAATTAATAAGAAAATCCAAACTACCAATACCAAAACGTAAACACGAAAACTGGACAGGAAAAGAACTATTCAGCTTACTATTACCAGATGACTTAAACTTACAATACAAAGCAGAAATCTGCAGAAACTGTAACGAATGTTCAGGTATAGAATGTGACATTGATGCATTCGTAGTAATAGAAGATGGAGAATTAAAATACGGTGCAATTGACGAACAAGCATATGGTTCATTCAGTGGTAAAATCCTAGATAAAATCGTGAAAGAATATGGACCAAGCCGTGCAAAAGAATTCTTAGACCGCTCAACAGATATGGCTATTGCAGGAATCATGAAAACAGGAATCACCACAAGTACCAATGATGAAGAAATTCCTGAAGAAGCAAGTGACCGTATTGAAGCACGTCTAGACAAAGCAGAACAAGACGTAGATAAACTTGTAAATGCATACGAAGAAGGAATACTCGAAGCATTACCTGGAAGAAGCTTAGAAGACACACTTGAAATGAAAATCATGCAAGTACTCGGGGAAGCACGGGACGAATGTGGTACAATTGCTGAAGCATACTTTGACTTATACTCAAACCATTCAGTAGTTATGGCACGTACAGGAGCACGTGCATCATTACTTAACCTAACTCAGATTTGTGGTTGTGTAGGACAACAATCTGTACGGGGTGGACGTATCCACAGAGGATACATAGAAAGAACACTACCTCACTTCAAACGTAACGAATTAGGGGCAAAAGCTAAAGGATTTGTTCACTCAAGTTACAAAGAAGGATTAGATCCAATAGAATTCTTCTTCCATGCTATGGGGGGAAGAGAAGGATTAGTAGATACAGCTATCCGTACAGCACAATCTGGTTACATGCAAAGAAGACTAGTAAATGCATTACAAGATTTACAAGTTAAAGAAAACGGTTTAGTCACAGACAACAGAGGACAAGTCGTACAAACAATGTTTGGAGAAGACGGAGTAGACCCTGCAAAAAGTGACTTCGGTAAACCAGCAGACTTAAACAAACTAATAGACGAAATAAGAATAAAAGGAAAATAAGAATATAAGGGAGCATGTTTTCATATGGCAGACGATTTGGAAAAAATAATACAAAAAGTAGAAAAAGTTCTTAAAAAGAAAAAAATAGACTTTCCAGAAAAATATGTAGAAGACCTTGCGAAAGCTTATATTCAAAGAGAACTTTCTGACAAAGAACTAGACCAACTAGTTGACATGGTTAAAGAGGCCTATGACCGAGCACACGTAGAAGCTGGCGAGGCTGTTGGAACAGTTGCAGCACAATCTGTTGGAGAACCAGGTACACAAATGACAATGCGTACTTTCCACTATGCGGGAGTAGCAGAGTTAAACGTAACATTAGGTTTACCAAGACTTATAGAGATTGTTGATGCAAGAAAGAAAATTTCAACTCCAACAATGGACATCTACTTCGAAAAAGAATACCAAGAAGATGAAGAATTTGTTAAAAAATTAGCAAACCAAATTGGTAAAAGTACTATAAACGACATAATCAAAGACTTCAATTTAAACTATGGTGAAATGTATGTTCAAATAACACTTGACATGAAAAAAATTGAAGAAAAAAGATTAGATTTCAAAGAAATCATGGACAATATAGGAAAAACTTTTAAGAAAGTAGATCAAAAAGATGATGTACTTACATTTGAACCTTCCAAACAAACAATACGTGAACTAAGATTATTATCTGACAAAGTTCGTGACTTACAAATAAGTGGTATTAAAAACATTGGTAAAGTCATTATCCGTAAAGAAGACGAATACACTTTACACACAGAAGGATCAAATCTAGGTGCAATATTAAAAATAGAAGGTATTGACAAAAAAAGAACCTCTACTAATGACATATTCGAAATAGAACAAGTTTTAGGTATAGAAGCAGCACGTAATGCTATTATACACGAAACAATAGCTACCCTTGAAGGACAAGGTCTAAGTGTGGATGTTAGACATATCATGCTAGTTGCAGATATGATGACCCACCAAGGAACTGTTCACTCAATAGGAAGACATGGAATTAGTGGAGAAAAATCAAGTGTTCTCGCTCGTGCAGCATTCGAAGAAACAAGTAAACACTTACTCAATGCTAGTATACGTGGAGAAACTGATGACTTAACTGGTGTAATAGAAAATATTATCATTGGACAACCAATACCCCTAGGTACTGGCTCAGTCAGTGTCTACATGAACGAAGAAAAATAACGGAGGCAGATGATGGACGTAGATAGAGGAATAAGAGTCGCAGTTGACACAGGAGATGTAACTTTAGGCTCAGAAAAATCTATTCAATCTTTGAAACTAGGAAAAGGATTATTAGTTGTTGTAGCAGCTAACAGTCCTAAAGAAATAATCGAAGATGTAAAATACTATTCAAAACTTTCTGAAATACCTCATATCGTATACGACGGTACTAGTGTAGAATTAGGTTCTGTTTGTGGTAAACCTTTCACAGTAGCTACTTTAGTTATTAACGATCCAGGAGATTCTACTATACTAGAAAACTTGGGGTAGATCTAATTGTCTATTAAATTCAATGCAAATGAAATCAGATACATAGCTCTATTTGAAAGCATGACTGGTGCAATGGTTAAAGATTGTATCATTGATGATGCAAATGGTAAAGTAACCTTTGTTGTTAAAAATGGAGATATGGGTCTTGCTATTGGTAAAGGTGGTAGCACAGTTACCAAAGTTCAAAAAGCCGTAGATAAAGGTGTTGAAATTATAGAATATTCTGAAGATCCAACAGCTTTCATTAAAAATATACTAGCTCCTGCTGAACTTAAATCTATTAAAGTAATACAAAAAGAAGGCGGGGAAAAATTAGCTATAGTAACATGCGATTCAGTAAACAAACGTATAGCTATAGGTAAAAACGGTATTAACATTGAACGAGCTAAATTCCTAGCTAAAAGACAACATAATTTGAATAATATTATTTTAAAATAAGATTATTTCATTTTTTTATTTAATTTATTTTATAATTAGCTGAATATTAAAAAAATATGAAGCTAATTGTAAAATAATTATATTACTTATTTTTACTTTTTTTTAAGCACACTTTTCAACATTTAAATAACTCTCATTTCTATTTCAATCTTCTTTTTCATAAGGTCTTTTTATTAGATAAGAAAAAAATCTTACGTATTAAATATAAGATAAAAATCTTACATAAGAAAAA
>CAYSIF010000059.1:0-9193 GCA_964431035.1 uncultured Methanobacteriaceae archaeon
AATATAGAGTTAATTACTGATGAAAAAACAAGAATAACGAGTAAAGAAACAGATATATTAATAATATTTGATTCAACATTTGATATAAGTAAATTAAAAATGAGAAAACACACAATAAAAATATTATACGTAGAAGATAAAATACCTGAAAATATTGAAGATTATAATATAATTTTAACAAAAAATAATGAAAATAATATGAGTGATAATGTTTTCCTAATAGAAAATTTAAACTTAGATTGTATACTTGATACAGTAACTAAATTTTACAATATACAATAAATTTTTATTTAAATAGACTTTTTAGTTTAGATTTTAATCCTTTTTCTTTAACTGGTGTTGGATTTTTAATATTTATTAACTCTTGGTAGGCTTCATCTAGTTGGTTGTCTCTTAGTTTTTCTATTATTCCTCTGAATAATTCAAAATTAGGGTTAATATTTAGGTCGATATTGTTTAGGTCTTGGAATAATGGTTGTGCTTTTTTGAGTAATTGGTAGATGTCTTTGGGTTTTATTTGGCTGTTTATTATGTTATCGATCCAGCTTGCGAGGTGCATGCTGAATAGTAGGTTGTAGTGTTGCATTTTATTGTATTTTTTCATTATTTCGCTTGTGTAGTAGTATCCGTCTACTAGTTTTCCTATGTAGTGTGGGCTTTTGGAGTAGCTGGTTGATGAGTTGTCGGATTCTCTTATTCTGAAGTTGTATGTTATGTTTGGTATGAAGGTTATTTGTTTTGCGTTGAAGTAGGATTCTATCATAAATGCTAAATCTTCTGCAAACATTTTTTCTGGGAATTTTATATTGTTTTCTTGTATTAGTTTTGTTGGGAATATCATTCTCCAGATGTTGTTTATTGTTAGGAATTGTGTGTTTTCTTCTATTTTGTTTATTGTGGTTTCTTTTGTTAGCCAGGTGTCTGATTCCCAGTCTGTTATTCCGAATGTTTTGAATCTTCCTATTATTATGGTGTCTTGTTGGTGTTGTGCTTTGTTGTATAGTGTTTCTAGTGCTGTTTTTGGGTATTTGTCGTCGTGGTCCATGAACATTAGGTATTCTGCTTGTGTTTTTTGTATTCCTATGTTTCTTGCGTCTCCTGGTGCTCCTGCTTTTTTGTTTAATGTGTAGGTTTTTATGTTGTCGTATTTTTCTACGTAGTCTTTTATTATGTTTGGTGTGTTGTCTGTTGAGAAATCGTCTATTAGTATTAGTTCTATGTTTTCAAATCCTATTGTTTGTTCTTGTACAGAGTGTATTGTTGTTTTTATGAATTGTTCTGAGTTGTAAGTGGGAATTATTACTGTGATTTTATATTTCATATATTCATTATGTATGGGTATTTTTTTAATATAAAGTTTAAAATTATATGAGAAATAAATTTAAAATTATAATGAATTAATTAATGTATTATTATTATGTAGGGATTATTTTAGTTATGTATGAGGAAATTTATAAAACATGGAAAAATACACACTCTGAGCATGTTAAACGTGAATTATTCACACCAATGGATAGTCAGCCTGATGAGGGTTTAATTGAGGATATTAAGGATAGTAAGATTGCAGTTTACACTGCTTTTACTGGTGATTATGATAGTTTAAAAGAACCGGATTTTGTTGATGAGAATTGTGATTATATTTGTTTTACTGATAATGAGAGTGTGGAGTCTGATTTGTATGAGATAATTCCTATGGATGATTCTAATTTAGATAATAATCGTAAGGCTAAAAGGTATAAGGTTTTGCCTCATAAGTATTTGAAGGATTATGAGTATAGTTTTTGGTTGGATGGTACTTTTAAGGTTAAGTCTAGTTTAAGAGAGTATATTTATAAGTATTTGAAGAATCCTATGTTGTGTGTGGTTCATACTGAACGTGATTGTGTTTATGATGAGTTATTAGCTTCTTATAATATTGCACGTTATCCTAAACCTACTATGAATAGGCAGGTTGAAACTTATAAGAGGGATGGTTTTCCAGATCATTATGGTTTAGGTGTTATGGGTTCTATTTTCCGTGCACATAATAATCCTAAGGTTTCAGCTTTGATGGATGATTGGTGGAGGGAAATTGTTAGGTTTACTAATCAGGATCAGTTAAGTTTTGCTTATGTTGCCTGGAAGAATGATTTCCATCCTTCTGTAAGTCCTGTTTATTATTGGGATAATGAATATTGGGGTAAAACAAGTGGAGAGAATTATCATCATAAATTTGAAGCAAGCACTCCTTTAGCATCAGATAACCTCATAGATTATTTAAACAAACACAAAAATGAGGAAGATGTTTTACTTAAGAGTGAGGAGATTTATCTTTTATTAAATGATATGGATGTTTTAAAATCAGAATTGGAAGCTCATCAAGTTGAAAATGTTCGTTTAAATAATGAATTAAACAGTTTATTAGGTTCTTCTTCTTGGAAGATTACTAAACCTTTAAGAAAAGTTAAAAACCTTAAAAAATAATGGAAAAAGTATTTTTATGATTAAGCCAGGTTTTACAAGTTTTTTAAAAGAATCAAACTATGATTATTCTAAAGCAAAAAATTACAGTCAAGTTTATGATAAAATCATAGAAGAAAATCTCTTTGATGAAGAATTATACTATAAATTATATCCAGAATTAAAAACACAAAATCCTTTATTTCACTACTTATTCCAGGGTTACCGTGAGGAACGTATACCTTCATTATATTTTGATGGAAACAAATACTTAGAAGAATACTCTGATGTTACAGGAAACCCATTAGTTCACTATGTCATGTATGGGAAGGATGAAGGTAGATTATGTTTTGATACTCAGATTATTGTTAATTATAATAAGATTTTAGAGACTAATAAATTGTTTTTAAATGATTATAGTTTTGATTTTGAACCTTTAGTTTCAATTATAATATTAAATAAGGATGGTTTAACTCATTTAAAACGATTATTTAATGATTTTGATAGTAAAACAGGTTATAGTAATTATGAAATAATTGTAGTGGATAATAATAGTCAGGATGATTCAATACAGTTTCTTGAATCTCTTAAGGATGTTTTACCTTTAAAGATTATAAGAAATACATGTAATTTGTCTTTTTCTAAGGCTAATAATCAGGCAGTGGATATGGCTAATGGTGATTTTGTTTTACTTTTAAATAATGATATGGAACCAACTAGTGGTTGGTTAAATGAGATGATGGGAACATTTCTTTTTAATGAGAATGTTGGTGCAGTTGGTGCTAAACTGGTTTATCCTTTTTATTATAATAGTGAAGATACTTTCAAATCATATCATATACAACATGCAGGTGATATGTTTACAGAAACTATGGAGCCATGTTGTGCTGCTGCATATAATAAAAGTAAATATGAAACAGTATTTGATAATAGTGTAAATAGAATGAAACCTGTTGTTGCAGTTACCGCAGCATGTGTACTAATAGAAAAAACTACTTATAATTTACTTGGTGGTTTAGATGAGGATTATTTTTATGGTTTTGAAGATGTTGATTTCATGTTAAAATTAAACAGGGAAGGTTTAAATGTTTTATACTGTCCAACAGCATTATTATTCCATCATGAATCAAGTACACGTATAAAAGATGAAAAAGCATACAATAAGGATGTAGATAAAAATACAAAAGTCTTCTGGACTAAGCATGGTGAAAAATTCACAAAAGAAATATACAAGGATAAAATAGATAATAAAAAATTCATAACAGAAGATCCTTTAAAATTCACACTACTAATAGAAGACTTAACTGTAGACTCTAATGAATATTCTTTAATGTCAAATTTAACTAAAGAACTAAACAGTTCTGGTTATAATGTTGAATTATTAACTTTAAATAGTTTGCAAAGGACTAGTGATGATGCTGATGTTATTTTATCATTTTCAAAAAATTATCCAATAGAAAATTTAAAATCTAGGAGAAATGCAATAAAAATTTTAGTCTGTGATGATATAAAAGAAAGTAAAGATTATGATATTATATTAGAAACAAGGCTTGTTTCTTTTGAAAATTTAATTAAACAAATAGAGAAAATTGTGGAGTAGGCTTTTTTTTATGAGTTTTAAAACTAAATTTTTATCAAAATTTCCAAGACTTTACTTATTATCCAAACCTAATAAGCAGGTACTGGATAATTTAAAAGCCTATACTATTATTAAAAAGAATAATCTCTTTGATGTTGATTTTTATAATGAAGAGTATCCTGATGTTAAAAAAGCAGGAATGAATCCAATAGTTCATTATATGTGGTATGGTTATAAGGAAAATAAAAGACCAAAACCTGACTTTGATGGTGTATATTATACACATAAATACCCTGATGCATTAAAAAGCAAACTAAATCCTTTATCTCATTATGCATTGTATGGTTTAAAGGAAAATAGAGAGTATAAATTAGAAAATAATGAATTTAATATATTAAGTTTTGAGGAAGTTGAAGAAGTACTTTCTAATCCGCCTGAAAAGGTTTTTAATCCGCGTAAGCGTGTTTTGTATTTGGTTCATGAGCCTATTGGAAGTTTTGGTGGTACTGGTTTTACAAGTATGGATATTATAGATAATATTCAGGATGATTATGATTGTTATATTTTAACTTCCAATGGTGAGGAATTTGAACTGTGGTATCGGGAGGAGGATCATTTTACAAAACTTGGAAATTGGAGTGTTAGTTTAAGTAGTGATTTAAGTAGTGAGGATAATATTAACTTTAAAAAACAGTTATATTCAAAGGAAGCACTTCAAATATACACAAGTATCCTATTAAATTTAAACATAGATCTCTTACATATTAACCATTTAATCAATCACACATTTGATATAAGCCGTGTAACAGAGAAATTAAAAATACCAGTACTATTAAGTATACATGATTTCTACTACATTTGCCCATCAATACACCTAGTAGATAAAAACCACCAATACTGCAGGCAAAAATGTCAAAACAATGATTACACCTGCCAATGCATACCAACCAAAACACCAGAACAATTAAAACAAACAATAAAACAATGGCAAAAAGAATCACAAAAATTCCTAAAACAATGCACAAAAATAATAACACCTTCCATATCAACACAAAACACATACATCAAACAATACCCAAACCTAAAAGATAAAATTCAAACAATAACACATGGAAGAGACCTAACACCAATAAAATACACACCAAAACTAGAAAAACCAATAAAAATACTATTCCCAGGATACATTGGAACACACAAAGGATCACTACTAATAAAAGAAATCAAAGAACAAGACAAAGACAACAAACTAGAACTACACTTCATGGGAACAACATACCCATCACTAAAAAAATACGGAAAAAATCACGGAAGATACAAAAGAGAAGAATTCCCAATATTCGTAAAAAACATAAAACCATCATTTATAGGAATATTCTCAACAGTACCAGAAACATACTCACACACACTAACAGAAGCATGGAACACACAAACACCAGTAATAGCAACAGAACTAGGAGCACTAAAAGAAAGAATAGAAAACACACAAGCAGGATACCTAATACCACACGATAAACCAGAAGAAGCATATAAAAAAATACTACAAATAGGAGAAAACAAAGAACAATACGAAACAACACTAAAAAACACACAAAAAATAAAATTCAAAACAAAAAAAGAAATGACAGACGAATACCAAGAAATATACAACAAACTAACAGGATACACCAAACCAAAATACAAAATAAGTGTAATAATACCAACATACAATACAGGAAAATTCCTAAAAGAATCAGTAGGAAGCCTAATGGATCAAACAATAGGTTTTGAAAATATAGAAGTACTCCTAGTAGATGATAAAAGCACAGATGAATATACAATAGATTTAATAAAAAAATACTCCCAAAAATATGAGAATATTAAGGCGATATTTTTAGAAACTAATTCAGGATTTCCAGGATACCCAAGAAATGTAGGAATAGAAAACTCCAAAGCAGATTATGTAATGGTAATGGACCACGACGACTCATACCAAAACGACGCATTAGAAAAACTATACAAAAACATAACACACGAAAACGCAGACATGTGCATATGCAACTTCAACCAAGTATTCCAAGAAGGAACAATACCATACAAATCAGTATTCACAGAACCCACAATCAAAGTAAAACAAATAGAAGAAAACATAAACCTATTCACAATACCAGCAGCAATATGGACAAGACTATTCAGAAAAAAATTCCTACAAGAAAATCAAATAAAATTCCCAGAAGGAATGCTCGCAGAAGACGTATACGTAAACACCTACGCACTACTAAAAGCAAAAGGAATAATATACTTAAATAACTACTACGGATACCAATACAAAATAAGAGACACAGACGAAGACAAATCCACAATACACATAAGAAACAAAAAATACATAGACGCAATACTAAACGGATTCATACAAACATCACAAATAATAACAAAACTAAACAAAGAACAATACTCAGACAATATATTCAAACCACACCTAACATCATGGCTATACACAATAGTACTAAGCAACACAACAACCGAAGAAAAAAAATACCTATACCAAAAAGCAACAAAACTATACCAAAAAAGATACATAGACGACCCATACTTCCAAAAAAGATACAAAACACTAGTAAAACACATCCAAAACAAGGAATACACTAAAGCACTAGAAGAAACAGAAAAAATAAAAAAAATAGAAACCAACATGAACGAAAAACTCGTAAAAGAAATAAGAAAAAACAAGGAAAAACAATGACAAAATACAAAATAAGTGTAATAATACCAACATACAATACAGGAAAATTCCTAAAAGAATCCATTGGAAGCCTAATGGATCAAACATTAGGTTTTGAAAATATAGAAGTACTCTTAGTAGATGATAAAAGTACAGATAAGTATACAATAGATTTAATAAAAAAATACTCTAATGATTTTGAAAATATTCGTGTAATATTTTTAGAAACTAATTCAGGATTTCCAGGATACCCAAGAAACGTAGGAATAGAAAACTCCACATCAGATTATGTAATGGTAATGGACCACGACGACACATACCAAAACAATGCCTTAGAAAAACTATACAACACAATAACAAAAGAACAAGCAGATATAACCATATGCAACTACAACAAAGTATACAACAATAAAACAGAAAAAATAAAACAAATATTCCAAGAACCCACCATAAAAGTAAACAACATACAAGACAACCTAGAACTATTCAAAGTAAACCCATCAATATGGACAAAAATATACAATAAAAAATTCCTACAAGAAAACCAAATAAAATTCATAGAAGGAATGTTAGCAGAAGACCTCCAACTAAACACCCACACACTAATAAAATCACAAAAAACAATATACCTAAACAATTACTACGGATACAACTACAGAATAAGAAACACAAAAGAAGACAAATCCACAATACACATAAGAAACAAAAAATACTTAAACGCAATGATACAAGGATACTACAAAACATGGGACACACTAAAAGAAACAAAAACAGAAAAATATTATCCAATAATATTCCAAGATCACATAATCTACTGGATAACAAGCTTTATAAACAGCAACACAAACAACAATGAAAAAAAAGAACTAATAGAAAATATACTCCCAATACTACAAGAACAAATAAAACACACTAATAATTTAAATGAACGAATATACGAACCATTAACACCATTAATAAAAGAAGGGAATATTAAAGAATTCATTAAAACAGCTATGAAAATAGGCAAAAAAAGACAAAGAAAAGACAAAATAAAGAAATTGATTAATAAAATATCTATTTAATATATATGAATAATATTAGTTAATTTAATCTAGAGGCAAATATGAAGAGTAATTCTATAGATTATTTTTTTAAAATTAATACTTTTAATGCAGAAATAAGATATAATTTTATTTTAAATAAAATAAATTCTTATGAAGATTTAGAGGACTATGAGCAGGAATTATGGGATATTATAGAAATTTTTAATTTAACGATTCAGTTTGTAGAAGAATTTTTATTATATCTATTTGCATATATAAAAAGAGAGACTGATAAAAGTTTTTCTGAAATATTAGTACAAACAAATATTAGAAATTTAAAAGAGTTTATTAAAAAAATAAATTCTCATAGTTATGATTTATTAAGAAATAAAGATTTTAAAAATTTCGATGATTTTTTGATTTTTGCATTCGATTTAAAAGGTAGTGAAGTGTTGTATTTAGATAATATAAAAAAATCTTTAATATTTATTCTTAATTTTTTTCATTATTATTTGGATTTAAATAATTCAATAAAACATGGATATAGAATTTTCCCATTTCATTCAGATTATATTATTTTTGATTCAAACGAAAAATTTTTTTTAGATGAAGAATATTTTATAGCAGTAATGAAAAATCACTTAGGAAAGCCTATTCTACATTTAATTCCATTAAACACATTATATTTAGATACTAAAAATGTTTTGATTTCAGTTAAAGAATTATTCTCATTTTTAATTAAAAAAATTAATTCAGAGAGAGGTGTAATGAAATTTACACACAATCCAAAAAATCTTATTTTTAAATATGAGTTGTATAAAGGAAGTCTTTGTTTTGTAGGGACGAATAAAGAAATATTATCTTATGATTTTGTTGAAGATAGTTTTAAATATGAAAATGTTTCTATAAAGATTGATAAGAAGAATAATCTATGGTTAAAACTATCTAATAATGATAATTTTATTGAAAATCCATTTTGTATAAATGCTATAATAAAAGATAATCATAGTTTGGCAATGTCAAAAGAATTAGATTCATTGGATTTGTCTTTAAATTCGAATTACAGATTGTCAATTAATCAAGTAAATGAACTTTTAAAATTAAAAAGATTAAATGAAAGTAATAATATCAATTCTGTTAAAATTTTTAACGGAGAGGAAATACTTTTTGAGAATTGTGATTGTTATTTTAATAAATTTGATTTTGATTTTAATGAGGAAATTATTAAAATTTTAAAAAAAATCGAAAGAATGACAAATTTAATAATTGAATATCCTTTCTTATCAAAGGAGATTGAAGAAGAGCTATTATTATATGGAAATAAAATTAATAATCAAAAAGAAGCATATGATGTTTTAAATAAATTTAATATTGCCTATTTGCCTAAAAATTAATTATTTAGGGACTGTCCACGAATAGTGTTTTTATAAATTTTATTTTTTGAACTCTTTT
>CAYSIF010000060.1:0-8992 GCA_964431035.1 uncultured Methanobacteriaceae archaeon
ACTTTGACCATGTAGGAGGAAATAAACTATTCCCAAATGCAAAAGTAGCAATACACAAAAAAGATGCTAAAGCATTAAAAGAAGAAGACAACCCATTAACAGCAGGAATACGTCATGGAATAAAAGTAGAAAGAGATGATGTAGACATAGAATTAAAAGAAGGAGATAAACTAACAGGATTTGAAATAATTCACACTCCAGGACACACATCTGGAGGAATATGTTTATGGGATAATGAAAACCTAATATGTGGAGACACAATATTTCCTAATGGATCTTTTGGAAGAACAGATATTGGAGGAAACCTCTCAGATTTAAAACAATCAATTAAAAAATTAACAGAACTAGATGTTCAATACTTATTCCCAGGTCATGACTTTTGGGTTGATAATGGTAAAAAACATATTGAACTATCAAATAAAAACATATCACAATACTAAAAAAAATTAAAAAGAAAAATTTTTAACCTTCTATTTTCTTTTCAACTTTTCTAATAGAATCATTTTTAACTAAAATAGATATTTTTTCTCCTCTTGCAAGAACACGATCTGGTTGAGGAATTTCCAATCCTTTTGGGGTATAAATAGATATAATAATGAAATTCTTATCTGGGGAAACATCAGATACTCTTTTACCTACAATTTTATCATTTTGTATAATCATATCTAAGATTTCACTACTTCCTCTTCCTAATTGAACTAAAGTTGCAACATTAGGTCGAGTTATTTTTCTTTCAATAAAACTAGCAGCAGTTCTTTCAGGACTTATTACTTCGTCAATTCCTACTTTTTTAAATGCTTCTTCGTGGTCAAGATTACCTACACGTGCAATAATTTTAGTATCTCCATATTCTCTTGCTAGTATGCAGGATAGTAGGTTTACTTCATCGTTCCCGGTACTTGCAACAAAAACATCTGCTTCATCAATATTTGCTTCTTCTAATGTTTTTGTTTCGGTTCCACTTCCACATATAATCATAGCATCTAATTCCATAGAGGCCATATTACATAGTCTTTCATTACTTTCTATGATTGTTATATCGTAACCATCTTGTATTAAGAGATTTGCAAGTGCAAGTCCCACTCTTCCGGCTCCTAAAATTATTACATACACTTTTCTTGTTCCCCGTTATAAATTGTATATAAATATAGTATAATTAACTTACTTTATATTTAAATTTTTTTAATTTTTACATATGTTTTCTAACGGTTGAACTTCCAGATTTCATTGTATCGACAATGATTTCGTAGATACTGCGGAAGAGTACGAATACTGGTATTATTTCTAATCTTCCTATCCACATGTCTGCAACGAATAAATATTTTAGTAATGCTGGTAGTGTGCGGTGATGTGGCCCTATCCAAACTCCATTGTTTGTTTGTACAGATATTATATTGAATAGTGAGCTAAATGGTTCGTATCCGTATGCCATCATAACAATCCAGCTTATTCCTATTAATAGTAGTGTTAATGCTATGTAGTTTCCTGCTTCTCTTACTTCTCTATCTTTCATGGTTTTTCCAGCAATTTTGGTACTTAATATTCTTCCTTCTGGGGATAATTGTCCAAGAACTGATAGATTTATTCCTTTTAAAAATGTTATTACTCTGATAACTTTTATGGAACCTACTGTTGATCCGGAGGATCCTCCTATTAACATGAGTATCATAATTATTCCAAGTATTGCTGGAGGCCATAGTGAAATTATGTCACTGGAGGGTAAATTTGATCCTGTTGTTGTTATTGCGGATGTTACTTGGTATAATATGTCCATAAATGGTATGTGGGTTGTGAAATATATTAATAATGTGGTTGCGGCTATTATTCCAATGATTACTTGGAATTGTATATCTTTTAGTATTGCTAATCCTTTTGTTTTTATTACTTTGTAGTGGACTGAGAAGCTTACTGCACCGAGTATCATTAAAACGATGCTTATTAGGTTTACGATGTTGTTATGGTAGAAACCTATGTTTGCATTTTTTATTGACATTCCTCCAGTAGATAATGAGCTGAATGTTAGGTTTACTGCATCGAATATTGGTAATCCTGCAATTATGAATAGTATTATTCCTGCTATTGTATATATTCCATATATTTGTATGGTTTTGGTTAGTGTGTTGGTTATACTTGGTTTTATTCTTTCGTCTCTTGCTTCTGATTCGTATAGTTTTGATGCTGCACTTCCGTTTCTTATTAATATTCCTATGAATATGATTACAACTCCTAGTCCTCCAAGCCATTGTTCGAAGCTTCTTAAAAATAGTATTGATTTTGGTAGGACTTCTACGTTGAAGAATGTTGTGAATCCACTTCCTGTCCATGCAGACATGTTTTCGAATAGTGCATTGTCAAATTCTATATTTAAACATATCATCATTATGAATGCACCGATGAGACTTGCCCATAGCCATGCTAATGGGGATATTAACATTCCATGTCTCATTTTTAGTTTATCGTATCTTTTAAATTTGTGGTTTAGGAATGTTCCTAGTGCTATAGATGATAAGGTTGGTATTAGGAATCCGATGTATGTATTTTCTTGGTATATTAGTGCAACTATTATGGGGATTAGTAGTACTATTCCTATTCCTTCCATTATCATGCCTAGATAATGTGCAGTTACTAATGCATCGGTTGACCTAAAATATTTCATTGAATTTAATATTGGTTTTGTTATATTTAAAATTTATTCAATTATGATTTAATTGATTTATATAGGTACTGAATATAATTTAGCAAAAAATATTATATAATAAACATATTTTAATATTCTATAAAATTAAATACTCAAATTAATAAAATTCACCTAGAAAATATAACACTCCAAAATTAATACTAAAAAAAATAATTTATAATAATTAATAAATTAATTAATAATAAAAATGATATAATACTAATAAAAGTATTAACATAATTAACTCCAAATTTTTTTTCACAAAAAATAAAAAACAAATAAAACAAAGGTTACTTTTAATTTGAAACATAAAACACTAATATTTCTAGGATTTGGACTAGTAATAATGGCTATAATGCTATGGTTTATAGGAATAGACCAAGTAATAACAGCATTAACAATAGCAAACCCAATATATGTAGCGATAGCAATAGCACTACAAGTATTCACATATGTCCTATTCACAATAAGATGGCAATTCATAAACCACATAGCTGACAAAGATTTCACATTCAAAAAACTCCTACCAATGGTTCTAGTAAGCCTATCAGTAAACAACATAACACCAAGCGGACGAGGAGGAGGAGAACCAGTAAGAGCATACCTACTAACACTAGAAGGAGGAGACTCATTCTCAGAAACATTCGCAACAGTAATAGCAGACAGAGCACTAGACACATTCCCATTCGTAATACTAGCAATAATAACAATAATCGGACTAATGACACAATTAACACTATCACCATTAATACTATCAATAATGATACTAGCAGTAATAGGAATAGTCGTCATCGTTGCTGTAATAATATTCATGTCAATAAATGAAGCATTTGGAATAAAAGTAACAAAATGGCTATCAGATTTATCAGTTAAAATATTCAAAAAAAGAGACCCAGAAGAACTAAGAAACAAAGTCGAAACAGCAATAGAAGGATTCCAATCCACAATGCGAGTAATGACTTCAGATAAAAGAGTATTATACTACGCAC
Organism: uncultured Methanobacteriaceae archaeon; assembly: GCA_964431035.1. Lineage (GTDB taxonomy): Archaea > Methanobacteriota > Methanobacteria > Methanobacteriales > Methanobacteriaceae > Methanobrevibacter_A. Next base: position 3,667 of record CAYSIF010000060.1, read on the forward strand.
TACCATTATCATTCTTAATATGGATAATAGAAATATTAAGAGTATACTTCGTATTCCTATCATTTGGCTGTACAGTATCACCAGTAATAATCGGAGAAGTATTCATAGTAGCATCACTTGTCGGAATGATCCCATTGCTACCTGGAGGATTAGGAGCAATAGACGGATTTATGATACTACTATACTCAGCATCAGGAATATCCGCATCAATAAGTGCAGCAGCAACAGTAGTAGAACGTCTAATCTCATTCTGGATGACCACATTCATAGGACTCATAATCCTACCAATGTATGGATCAGATGTATTCGATAAAATATCACAACTAATAAGTGGAGACGACAAATCTCTAGAAGACGTTGAAGAAAAACCCTTGCTCGAAGAAGAATAAAAATACTAATAACACAATCCTACTTCTCTTTTAAACACAAAATAATCCAATTTTCTAAGATATTTTTTCTAAAATTAATAAAATTATTCAAACTAAAAATAAATAGAAAAACTTATTTTATATTTAATTAAAAAATGTTTATTAGAATAAATAAAATTACAAATTCAATTAAATAATCTTTTTTCTTAAAAAAAATTAGGAAAAAAAAGAATGAATAAATTTTATTTAAAAAATAATATACAATTATTATGGTGAATAAGAAAATGCAAATTAACGGCGTAGAGATTAAAGATACTTATGCAGAAGGATTTGGAATTAAAGTTACAAGAATACTTGTAACCGCAGCTACTAAACATTTAGCACAAATAGCAGCAACAGAAGCAACAGGTTACGGAACATCTGTTATTGGATGCCCATCAGAATCTGGAATCGACTGCTACGTACCTCCTGAAAAAACCCCAGATAACCGTCCAGGATTCGTTATAATGATCTGTCACGGAAGCAAAAAATCATTAGATCACGAATTATTAGAAAGATTAAGTAACTGTGTATTAACAGCTCCTACTGCAGCAGCATACAACTGTTTAGAATCCGAAGATGTTCTAAAAACTGGAAACAAAATAAAATTCTTCGGAGACGGCTTCGAAAAAGTAGTTGAAGTAGATGGAAGAAAAGTCCACTCTATACCAATCATGTCTGGAGATTTCTTAATAGAAGACTCCTTCGGATACAAAGATGGTGTTGCTGGAGGAAACTTCTTCATATTAGCTAACAGTAAAATGAGTGCAATAACAGCAGCAGAAGCAGCAGCTGACGCAATACACAATGTAGAAGGAGTAGTAACCCCATTCCCAAGCGGTATGGTAGCATCAGGTTCTAAAGTAGGATGTAACAACTACAGCTTCTTAAACGCATCCACAAACGAAAAAATGTGTATTTCATTAAAAGACGAAGTAGAAGATTCAGAAATACCAGAAGACGTATTCGGAATAATGGAAATCGTTATAGATGGAGTAGACGAAGAATCCGTTAAAGAAGCAATGAAACAAGGAATAGAAGCAGCATGTGCAGTTGATGGTGTTCTCCAAATTAGTGCAGGTAACTACGGCGGAAACCTCGGACAATACAAAATCAACTTACAAGACTTATTCTAAAAAAAAGAAATTCACACAACAATTTCTTTTTTTCCAAACCCTTTTTTTTCACAAAACAAGAAACAACCATCACCACAAAAAATTCTTTTTTTCATAAAACAAACTCTTCAAATTCTACTATCTCTTTTTTACAAAAAAAATAAAATAATAATAAAAAGGTTTTTAATCATGAATCCAATAGATATGCAAGTAACAGATTATAATTGTGAATATTTAGGACTTCCAAGACTATCCCTAATGGAAAATGCAGGAAAATCATTATCAGACGAAGTCGCAACACTATCAACATTCAAATTCTCAAAACTTGTAAAAATAATAATATTCGCAGGCTCCGGAGGAAACGGAGGAGATGCATTTGTCGCAGCAAGACACCTATTAAACAGAGGATTTGAAATAGAATTATACTTACTCAAAAACAAAAACGAAATAAAATCAGAAGACGCACTAACAAACCTAAAAATATTATACAATCTAAACCCTCGCATTTCAAGACTTAAAATAAACTATATAAAAGACTCTACAGATGTCGAAACATTAAAATCAAGATTCATAAACACCACAGACGACTTCATAATAATCGATGGAATTCTAGGAACAGGAATCAAAGGAAAAATAAGAACAAAAGAAAGAACAGTAATAGAATTAATAAACGAATCAAAAGCATTAAAAGTAGCAATAGATATTCCATCAGGTTTAAACCCACTCACGGGAGAAATTGAAGATATAACAGTTGAAGCAGATTACACAGTATGCTTCCATAAAGTTAAAACAGGAGTTAAAAAAGCCAAAGAAGAAATAATTGGTGGACTAATAATCTGCGACATAGGAATACCATTCGAAGCAGAACTATTTGTTGGAACAGGCGACCTGTTAAAATTAAATAAACGTTTAAACAATTCTCATAAAGGTAACAATGGAAGCTTATTAATTATTGGAGGAAGTAAAGAATATTCTGGAGCACCAGCAATAGCGGGAATGAGTGCATTTGCAAGTGGAGTTGACTTAGTACATATAATAACGCCCCAACCAGCAGCAATACCAATTAAATCATATTCACCAGATTTAATAGTTCACTCCCTAAAAGGAGATTATCTCAACTTAAATCATGAAGAGGAAATAATAAAATTAGTTGACTCTGTAGATACGGTTCTTATAGGTCCAGGAGTCGGACAAACTGAAGAAACCCGTAAATTATTAAATAAACTGATTTATAGAATTAAAAAACCATTAGTCTTAGATGCAGATGCATTAAAACTAATTGAAAGGAAAATAATATCAAAAAGAGAGGATATTATAATAACACCACATAATAATGAATTTAAAGAATTTTACAAGGATGTAATAAATTCTGAAAATATAAAAATAAACAATTCATTGGATAGAGAAGATTTCAATAGTGTTAATAATAAAATAGACTCTTTACAAACAATAACCTCATATTTTGAAGGTGTTACGGTTGTTAAAGGGGAAATAGATTTTATCTTACAAGGTTCAAAGGTTAAAGTTAATAATACAGGTAATTCAGGTATGACTGTTGGTGGAACAGGGGATTCATTAGCAGGTCTTATTAGTGGATTATTATCTCAAGGTTTAAATCCTTTTGATGCAGCATCTATTGGAACATTTTTACATGGTCTTGCAGGAGATATGGCAATGGAAAAATATGGTTATGGATTTGTTGCATCTAATTTAAATGAATTTATTGGTAAAATTATGGAAGGAAAAACAGATAATGTCTAAATATGTTGAAGGTATTTTTAAAAATAGGCCTAATCGTTTTATAGCAGAAGTTGAAATTAATGATGAGTTAGTTAAAGCACATGTTCCAAATACTGGAAGATGTAAAGAACTTCTAATTCCAGGAGTTAAAGTTTATCTTTTACCTAGTGATAATCCTAACAGAAAAACTAAATTTTCACTACATTTTGTTTTAAATAAAGGATATTTAGTTAGTTTATATTCTCAACAAGCTAATGAAATAGTATTTAATGCTATTAAAGAAGGACTTGTTGAGGAATTATCTGATTATTCTGATTTTGTTAGAGAAAAAACAATTGATAATTCAAGAATTGATATTTATTTATCTAAAGATGATGAAGATTGTTTTGTTGAGGTTAAAGGTGTTACTCTTATTAAAAATGGTTTAGCACAGTTTCCCGATGCTCCTACTGAAAGAGGTTGTAAACATTTAAAAGAATTAATCAATCTTAAAAAAAGAGGACATCGTGCAGTTGTGTTCTTTTTAATTCAACATCCTGCAGGTAATAAATTTAGACCTAACTGGGAAAATGATCCTGATTTTGCTTCTACTTTAAATGAAGCTTTTAATTCGGGTGTTGAAATTTTAGTTTATAAATGTGATAATACATTAGATGGTATAAATTTTGTTAATAAATCTTTAGATTTTATTTTAGAAAAATAGTTATTTTATTATTTTAGTAAAGATTTGTAGTTAGAATTAGTGTTTAATTACGGACAGGTGTGTATAAAAGGTTTAATCTACTTTAAAAAAAAACATACGTAAAGGGGGTGATATGTAATTAGCACACCTGTCCTATATTTAATACTATTTTTTATATTATTTAAATTTAATTATTGTTTTTATTTACAAATTTAATTTTTGATATTTTGCACCTTGTAATCCGTGGTATTTTATCATTCCTTCAACTTCTCTTTGGTCTGTTTCTTTGTCTTCGAAGGTTATTTCTTCTATGTCGTGTAAGCTGAAGTCAGATTCTCTTGTTAGTGGGTGTATATTTCCTTTGAATAGTTTCATAACTACTTTTCCACATACTCTGCTTTGCATATTGTCTATTGCTTGGTCTAGGTCTTCTCTTAGTGGTTCTTGCCATAATGCTCTGTATACTAGGTCTGCATATATCATGCTTATGAATTCAGTGAATCTTAGTTCTGCTGTGGTTAGTACTAGTTCTTCTAGTGCTTTATGTGCATTTATTAGGAGTTTTGCTCCTGGTACTTCGTAGATTTCTCGGCTTTTTAATCCTATCATTCTGTTTTCGATGGTATCTACTCTTCCAATTCCGTTTTCTCCAGCGATTTTGTTTGCTTCTTTTATGATGTCGATTAATGGCATCATTTTTCCGTTTATTGCTATTGGGACTCCTTCTTCGAATTCTATGCTTACTTTTTCTGGAGTGTCTTTGGATTTTTCTGGGCCTGCTGTCCATGCATATATGTCTTCTGGTGCTTCATTTTTTGGGTCTTCTAGTAGGTCTCCTTCTATTGATCTTCCCCATATGTTTTCGTCGATACTGTAAATTTTGTCGGATGGTAGTGGTAGGTTGTGTTCTTTTGCGTATTCTACTTCTTCTGTTCTTGTTAGGTTTAGTTCTCTTATTGGTGCTATTATTTTGTAGTTAGACATTGATTGGATTATTGCTTCGAATCTGAATTGGTCGTTTCCTTTTCCGGTACATCCGTGTGCTATTGCTGTTGCTCCTTCTTTGTCTGCGATTTCTATTATTTTTTTTGCTATTAATGGTCTTGCTAGTGCTGTGCTTAGTGGGTATCCTTCGTATTCTGCGTTTGCTTTGATGTCTCTTGCTATGTATTCGTTTGCGAATTCGTCTTTTGCATCTACTATGTAGTGTTTTCCTGTGTTTATGTTATCTGCGGAGTTTTGTGATTTTTGTAATTCTTCTTCTGGTTGTCCAACGTCTATGCATGCGGTTATTACTTCGTAATTGTATTTTTCTTCTAATAATTTTACACATACAGTGGTGTCTAGTCCTCCACTGAATGCTAGTACTACTTTTTCCATTT
>CAYSIF010000061.1:0-8319 GCA_964431035.1 uncultured Methanobacteriaceae archaeon
AAATATGAAAAATAAGCTCATTAAACAAAAATTTTTTCTAAACTTTCTAACAGTGAGTTAAAATAGTTAGTTTTATTAAATATATTAATCAGATATTTATATATTATAAAATTTGTGATAATTAAGTGATATTATGAATAAAGTACTGAGAATTGTTCTTATAATTCTTCTTTTCATAGGATTCTTTGAAATTGGATTATTTAGTTCTTATACTATTGTAACATCTGAAGTTCCTGATGTTCAAGGTTTAATAGATTTACAAGTTGATACAATTTCTAATTTTATTAATCCACAAAGTATAAGTAATGTTATTATTAAGAATCCAAGTAATATTAATATTACTAATAGGGTAGACACTGCAATGGCCATGGCAGATATGGCGGATATTGATGGTGTTAGTGTTCCAAATATGACTGCAACAACTCAACAATCTACTGAAGATGGGCATATTAATGTTACAATAACTACAGTTGGTTATTCAGCACCTAATTCAACTTATAATTCTACTCATATTTCCACAATACCTACTTATAGGGTAACTGCAGTTGCTGAGGCTAATATTACTGGAAGTTTAGTTATAATTGATGTGAACACTATTAAAATAACCAGTATTTTAAAGTTATATGGTAATGAGACAAGTGCTCCTACTACCACTATTAATACTACTAATACTAGTAACTAAATATTTTTTTGAAAGGTGTTTTTTAAGGATGTTAAATATTATAGGTATAGGTCCAAGTAAAGATGACATTACATTAAATGCTATTAAAGCAATTGAGGAATCTAATGTTATTATAGGTTATAGGAAATATATTGATTCCATATCTCATCTTATTGAAGGTAAAGAGATTATTAAAAAAGGAATGGGTGATGAGGTTAAACGTGGAGAATTAGCTATTTCTAAAGCTTTAGAAGGTAATAATGTTGCTATTATAAGTTCAGGTGATCCTGGAGTTTATGGTATGGCTAATCTTATTTTTCAGTTACTTGGAAAATATGATGAGGTTGATGTTAGGGTTTATCCTGGTGTTTCAGCTTTAAATTATTCTGCTGATTTGTTAGGTGCTCCTTTGCATGATTTTGCATCTATTAGTTTAAGTAATCTTTTAACACCATTATCTGAGATTGAGAATAAGATTCGTCATGCTGCTGAAGGTAATTTTATTATAGCTGTTTATAATCCTATTAGTAAATCTCGTAAAGAACCTTTCCGTTTATTTAAAAAGATTTTACTTGAAGTACGTGGTGAAGATACTTTAGTTGGTATTGTTGATAGTACTGAGTATCCTTCAAAAACTAAGGTTGTTGAGTTAGGTCAATTAGATGAGGAAGAAGTTAATATGTTTTCTTGTTTAATTGTTGGTAATAAGTTAACTTATCTTTCTGAAGGTTATATGGTAACATCACGTGGTTATGCTATTAAAAGAGATATACATCCAGCATCTAAGAAATTTTATGAAGATTATTTTGAAGGTAAAACTCCTGTTGGTTCTAATGTAGATTGTGAGTATTATCCATGTCACGAGGAAGGTCAGGTTTGTGATTTCTGTTATTGTCCTTTTTATCCTTGTGGTGATGGTTCTACTGGTGGTAAATGGATTAAGAATAAGGATGTTTGGAGTTGTGAGGACTGTTTATGGATTCATACTGAAGAGGCAGTTCGTTGTGTTAAGAAGTACTTTAATGATTATGTTAATGATATTGAGGATTTAAATAGGAAGAAAAAAGATTTATTGAAGTTAAGAAGACATTGTATCTTAAATTCAGAAAAAGAATATTTTTAGGTGTTTTTTTAAATGTCTACTGTAAAAGATATATTAATTGAAATGAAAAATTTATCAGAACTTATGGTTGATTTAGCTTATTCATCGGTTCTTTTCCAAAATGAAGAAGCAGCTGAAGAAGTTTTAAATCTTGAAAATAGAGTGAATAGTTTAAATTATGAAATTAAAAAAGAATCATTACTTGCTGCAAGAAGTGTGGAAGATGCTGAGAAATTAACAGTACTTTTAGAAGTTGCAGAAGCTGCAGAGTCAATGGCAAATGCAGCTAAAGATTTAGCAGATATAACATTAAAAGGAATGGAACCACACCCAGTTTTAAAAATGGCAATGGCAGATTCTGAAACAAATATTTATCGTATTAATGTTTCACCTAATTCAGACTTAGTTAATCAAACATTAGGTGACTTATTATTATCTAACCGTACAGGTATGAGAGTAATCTCAATTAGAAGAAATAAAACATGGATCTATGGTCCAGATAAAAATACAACAATATTAGATAACGATGTTCTAATAGTTAAAGGAACAGAAGCAGGTTATGAAATATTGAAAAAAGTAGCACATAATGAAATGACATTAGAAGATATATAAAAAAATTATTTTATTATTTTTTTTATGGGAAAGTGATAAGAAATGTTTGTAGGTGATATTGGTGAAGAAAAATCCATTGACGATGATACGTCTGATAGGCACCAAAGTCGCTCAGAACATTGTGAAATTTATCATATTCTTGTTTAGAGAATTTAATTCCCTATTTAATTTACCATCTAAATTAGCTGATTCATTTAAAAAGCTAATTACTAGTTCATCATATTCTTTAATAAAGCAAAGTTTATTAGCATTAATTATTTGTGCTTTTGGTGATTTATTTGCTGGAATTATTTTAAGTAATATGACCTTTTTCTTGAAAGCTTGGCCGGGATTGTTAACTTTGATTCCTGGGGCAATTGGAATGCGTGGTAATATTTTTGGAGCTTTTGGTTCTAGATTAGGAACTAATTTGAATTTAGGGATTTTGTCTCCTAAGTTTGAGAAGAGTAAGATTTTGAATCAGAATATTATTTCTTCTATTATTTTAACAATGATTTTGTCAACGTTTTTGGCTTTTGTTACTAAGTTTATTTGTTTTATTTCAAATTTACCGTCAATTCCTTTAACTGATTTTATTATTATTTCTTTTTTGTCTGGTATGATTTCAAGTGTTATTATGTTGCCTATTTCAATGTTGATTTCTTTGAAGAGTTTTCAGCATGGTTGGGATCCGGATAATATTACAACTCCTTTGATCGCTGCTTTTGGTGATTTTTTCACTTTACCTTCAATTATTCTTTCTGTGCTTATTTTGTCTTTGTTTACTGAGATTGTTGTTTTGAAGTATGTGGTTAGTGTTCTTATTATTGGTTTGGTTGTTGTTAGTTGTTATTATGGTGTTAAGTCTAGTGATGAGGTTTTGAGTATTGTTAAGCAGTCTTCTCCTGTGTTGTTGGTTTGTTCTCTTTTAGGTGGTTTTGCTGGTGGTGTTTTGAATAATTTTGCTGATACTTTGCTTTCTAAAGGTAGTTTGTTGACTTTGGTTCCTTTGTTTTCTGGTGAGAGTGGTAATTTAGTTAGTATTTTAGGTGCTAGGTTTTCTTCAGGTTTGCACTCTGGTTTGATTGATTCTTCTTTTAATTTGGATAAGTATACTTTGCGTAATTTTATTGCTGTTTTTGTTTTAGCTATTATTATGTATCCTGTTATTGGTTTTTTAGCTAATTTTTCTCATGTTGTTGTTGGTGGGGTGGATATTGGCTTTTTAACTATTATGCTTATTAGTCTGCTTGCCGGTATTTTAATGATTTTAATTATGCAGTTTGTTGTATTTTATATTTCTATTTTATCTTATCGTAAAGGTTTAGATCCGGATAATATTGTTATTCCTTTGTCTACTAGTTTAACTGATTCTATTGCTACTTTGTTTTTGGTTTGTGTTAGTGTTCTTATTTTTGCTGTTGGACTTTAAATTTTAGAAAAACTTTTTAATAATATTAATTTTAAAAATAGTATTACTATTATTTTTGGTAAATTAATTTATACTATTAAAAATATAAAATTAAAATAATATAAAAAAAATATAATACTCAAAATAATATTTTGTTAATATAATAGGAGGAAAAATATAACATGTCTGATACTGTTAGAGCATGGCGTCATATTAAACAAAGATATAATATTATAGGATCTAAATGTACAAATTGTGGTAGAGTATTCTTCCCATCAAGAATAATATGCCCAGACTGTAGAAGAAAAGGAAATGTAGAAGACTTCCAATTCTCAGGAAAAGGAAAAATCCACACATTTTCAGTAGTTAGATCACCAATTGACGAATTTAAAAAACTATCTCCTTACGCAGTAGCAATAATAGAATTAGAAGAAGGAGCAAGATTAACAGCACAACTAGTAGACTGTGATGTTGATAAAATTGAAATAGGAGACCCTGTTGAAATGGTATTCCGTAAAATAAGAGAAGATGGGGAAGATGGGGTAATATCCTATGGATACAAATTCAAACCAGTCAAACAATAAAAATACAGCAATACTTCTAATAAGTCACGGAAGTACAAAACCATACAACGAAGAAGTATTTAAAAAAATATGTGAAAAATACAAAAAAGCAACAGGATTCGATGCAGAAGTAGGATACATGAAAGTAGCTAATCCTACAATATCACAAGCAATAAACAACCTAAAAGAAAGAAACAACAAACTAGAAAACATAATCGCAGTACCAGTTTTCCTAGCACCAGGAATACACACAAAAATTGATATCCCAATATTATTAGGACTAGAACCACTAGAAGAAGATCCAAGATGTCCAGACGGCAACTACCCAGAAGGACACTACCTACATGGAATTGAAAAAGTAGACTTCCAAGGAAATATAACCCTAATAAATCCAATAGGACCACACAAAAAACTACTCAAAATAATAAACAACAGAATAGAAACAGTACTAAAAGAATCAAAAACAGAAGGTAAAACAGGAATACTATTAATAAGTCACGGAAGCAGACTAAAATACAATAAAGAATTCATATCACAACTACATAATCTATTTGCACAACAAACAGATTACCCATCAGATTTCGGATTCATGGAATTAACAGAACCAAGCATACCAACAAGCATAAAAAATTTAGATAATGAAAACAAACTCGACAAACTAGTTGTTATCCCAGTATTCATAGCACCAGGAATGCACACAACACACGACATTCCAATAATACTAGGATTACTAGAAGAACATCATCACCATCATCATGATCATGAACACGACCATGACCATACACACGATTTAACAAAAACAGACTTTGATGGTGAAATACTATACTCCCAACCAATAGGAGCAGATGATATTTTAATAGAAATTTTAAAAGAAGAGGTAGAAAATGAGCTCTGAAGTAGAAACAGGAATATTACTATTATCCCACGGTAGTAGACTAGATGACTGTGAAGAAGTTATAACAGAAATAGCAGATATGTACAGAAAAACAACAGACAACAAAGTAGAAATAGGTTTCATGGAAATGAGAATGCCTGACATACCAACTGCTATTAATAATCTTGTTGAAGGAACAAATATCCAAAAAATAATTGTTGTACCAGTATTCGTAGCACACGGAATACACACAAAAAGAGACATACCTAAAATATTAGGCATAGAAAGTGAAGATACAGACGACCACGACCACGAAGGTCACCATCACGATCATGGACATGACCATGGCCACAGTCATGGACATCACCACGGACATGGGCACAGTCACGAAGTTGAAAAAGTTGACTTTGATGGAGAAATTATTTTCACAGACCCACTAGGAGCAGACCCACTACTTGTGGAAATAATTAAAAGAAGAGTAGATGACGCATTATAAAAATATTAAATATTTTCCCCCTCCATCACTCTCTTTAAAAACATAATCTAATTAAACTCTTTTTTTTATGAATTTAAATGATTCTATTTCTAATATAGGTGAAAAAGAATTAGTGAAAATTATCACCACTAAAGTAAAAAATAATTTTTTAGGTGATGATGCAGCAGTAGTAGATAATAATTTTAATAATCTAATAGCATCATCAGACATGTTAATACAATCCCACCACCTACCAAAAGAAATGAATTACTTTCAAATGGGATTTAAAATAGTAACAGTTAATGTAAGTGATATTATAGCAATGGGAGCAACTCCCAAATACTTTTTATTAAATATTGCAGTTTTTAAAGATTTAAAAATCTCACAATTTAATGAAATAATAGATGGTGTTATCAGTGCCTGTGAATATTATAATATTCAATTAATAGGTGGAGACACTGATGAAGCAAGTGAAATAATACTATCAGGAACTATATTAGGATATATTGATAAAAATAAAGAAATATTAAAGTATGGATTCCATGAAGGTGATTTATTATGCCTTACAGGACCTTTAGGTTTATCTGCTTTAGGATTTAAATTACTGGATACAGATTTAAATGGTGAAGATGTTGATTTTTTCAAATCTAAGATTTTAAACCCTATTGCTAGAGTTAAAGAAGGTGAAATTTTAAAGGATTTCGCTACATCTTGTACAGATATTACTGATGGTTTATCTGAAGAATTATATGAGATGTTAGATGCTAATAATCTTAATTCTAGTTTAGAATGTGGGTTTAATGTTTATGAGGATAAATTACCTTTAAGTTCTGATTTTATTGGCCTTGTAGATAAGTTGAATTTGGATGTTTTTGATTTGTTCTTTAATTTTGGTGAGGATTTTGAATTAGTTTTCACAATACCATCAGATTGTAGGGATGAATTGTCTTCTTTATTTGATTTTTATGTTATTGGTGAGGTTACAGGTTCTAATGGTGTTAATTTTGTTAAAAGTTCTGGTAGTGTTGATGTTTTGAGTCGTAAAGGTTATACTCATTTGATTTAATAATGGTGGTTTATTTTTATGGAAGTTGAGTCTATTTTTTATAAGTCTTTAGGTAGTGATGATTTGGTTAGGTGTGAGTTGTGTTCTAGGTTTTGTGTTATTAGCAATGGTGATGTTGGTTTTTGTGGTACTCAACGTAATGTTGATGGTAAGTTATTTGCATGTAATTTTGGTGTTTTTTCTTCTGTTAATGTGGATCCTATTGAGAAGAAGCCTTTGTATCATTTTTTACCTGGTTCTTTTACTTTTTCTCTTGGTGGGTTTTCATGCAATATGTCATGTTTGAACTGTCAGAACTATATTATATCACAAGATTTAGGACAAGATTCTCAAAAGATTAATTTATTACCAGATGAAGTTGTTAAAATGGCAAGTGATAATGATTGTCCATCGATTTCTTGGACATATAATGAACCTACGTTACACTTACAATACATCCTAGAAACAGCAAAAAAATCAAAAAAACAAAACATAAAAAACACCCTCATAACCAACGGATATATGAGTAAAAAAGCACTAGAAACAATACTACCCTACATAGATGCATTTAATGTGGATATAAAATCAATAAACAATACATTCTACCAAAAAAATTGCAACACACCAATAAAACCAATACTAGACAATATAAAAACATTATATGAAAACAAAAAACACATAGAACTAACAAACTTACTAATAACAGATGAAAACACAAGCAAAGAAGACATAGAAAAACTAACAGACTTCATAAAAAATGAATTAGGATGTGAAGTACCAATACATTTCTCAAGATTCTTCCCATATTATAAAATGAATGATACACCACCAACACCAGTAAAATATCTATACCAGGCAAAAGAAATAGCAGAAAACAAAGGACTAGAAAATGTATACTTAGGAAATATAATGGAAAATCAAAACTCCTACTGTCCACAATGTGGAGAAGAAATAGTAAAACGTGGACGATGTAGAACCACGGTAAAATTAAAAAATGGAAATTGTATTAACTGTAATAATATAGCTAATTTCATTTTAAAATAAAAATCTATTCAATTAAATTCTCTAAGTATTTTTTAAGCATGGGTATGTCCTCTTTAATTGCATCCCAAACAAGATCATACATTACACCATCGCAATTTCATGTCATGTAAAACTCTAATTATAGTAGTAGGTTCTAACTCTTTATCGTTCATAAATTAAAATTTCATCTTTTTGAATTTTATTTAGAAATTCTTTATTAGAAAAGCCTGTGGTAATTAACTCAACATGGCATTGGAAACTCTCTTCTAATTTATCAACTAATGAAAAATATTGTATAAAACCTTTTAAATCTCCTTTATCCATATAAAAATCTATATCACTATTTTCATTTGCTTCTCCACGAGCATATGAGCCAAAAAGACTTAAACGATTAACACCATATTCACGGACTATGGGTGTTGCTATTTTTTTTATTTCATCAATCGTATAAATCATAAAAAACTCCTAAAAAAAGTTTTATGTTATTTTTAATTTTTTATTATATGGAATTACATATTTTTTTTATAGTTAGTTACCAAACTTTTGGTATAAATTCTTTTTTCCAATTTTTATA
>CAYSIF010000062.1:0-7983 GCA_964431035.1 uncultured Methanobacteriaceae archaeon
TCCATAAGTTGAATTCTTGATAATGTTTTTTTTAATTTTGGATGAGGATTTTTTTATAAACCTTATTTTTTACTCTTTTTTATATTAAGGGGAATTTTTAACTTTAAAGTAAAATTTTTTAATTATATTAATGATTTGTATTCTAGAATACTTAAAAACCAGGAAATGAATAAACATCCAAAACAAGAATATAAAACAACTGGTGGATAATATAGAATACCAATTATCATTCCTATTATAATTATAGCAATTATAAGACTTATTTTTTTATATCTGATTTTAACTTCTTTTTCTAATTTTTTATTTTCTTTATCTAAATTTATAAGAATGTGACATGATATTAAGAAGAATGAATCTACTAGAATAAATATTAAACCATATAATAATTGTGGTATTAAGTTATTGAAATTATTAGAAATTATTGAGGTTAAGTAGGGTAAAAAGGATAATACGAACATTGATGCTCCGCCTAACCATATTATTTTATGATTTATTGTATTAACAAGGCCAAATAGTTTTTGATGATTATTCCAAAAGTTAAAGCATAATAGGAAGCTTATTAAGTATGCTAAAAATTCAAGTCTGATACTCCAGATTGCAGATAATGTTGCAGATGATGGTAAATTAATATCTAATACAATTATTGTTATAATAATTGCAATTATTGCATCTATTAATGCTTCGAATCTGTCAGAATTCATTTATCTATCACATCCTTATATGGTCTGAAGTTAATAATCCATACTAGAACTGCTAGTAAGCAGGATATTAGTATTCCTGGAGGATAAATATAGAAACTTACAATAAAACCTGCGAAGATTATGAGTACTGGTGTGTTAACACGTTTATTTAAAAAATCAGCATTTTTTAATTTTATATTTTCTTTATCAAATTCTAATTGTGCTTTTACAGTTAATATGTAAAATAAATGGATTAATATTAATACTAATCCATATAATATTTCTGCTGTTAATGAGTACACATGTAATGATACAAATGATGTGAAAAATGGTAACAGTGATAACATAAATAATGTGAAACCATTTAACCAGACTACAAGATCATTAACTTCGGTTACTAGTTGGAAGAAGTTGTGTGTATTGTACCATACATTGAATATTATTAGAAAACTTATAAGATATGATATGAAATTTAATCTTAAAGTCCAGAACCCTATGATTGTTAATGTTTCAGGTTTTGGTAATTTTAAAACGAGAATTGTTAATACAATAGCAATTATTGCATCTCCAAATGTTTCTAATCTTTTTTTATCCATAATGTGTTTAATTTTTTAAATTGGAATATAATAAATACTATGGTTAGTTTGAACTTACTAGTCATTTGTAACTTACATTTTTATTTTTATATTAAAATTATTAATAATATAAATTTATTTAGAGGTTGATTTAAATGCATTATACAGGAATGATATACCGTCCACCGGTTGAAGCAGACACACCTCTTTTAGAGGTTACTTATGGTTGTTCATGGAACAAATGTTCATTTTGTGACATGTATAAAACAAAATTTGGAATTTCTCCATTAGAACATATAGAAGAAGATTTGAAAGAGTTATCAAATGTATATCCAAGTGATCTTAAAAGAATTTTTATTGTTAATGGTGATGCATTCACATTACCAACAGATAGATTATTAAAAATAAGTGAAATTATCCATAAATATTTTCCAGAAATTGAATGTATTGCAGCTTATGCATCAATTAGAAATATTATGACAAAAACACCGGAAGATTTAAAACAGTTACATAAAGCAGGATATGATTGTTTTTATATTGGTTTAGAAACAGCATACAATCCGGCATTAAAACAAATGAATAAAGGATACACACAAGAAGATGAGTATAGAGAGTTAGAGAAATTGGAAAATGCGGGAATAGAATATAATGCAATTATAATGTTTGGTGTTGCAGGTAAAGGGAATTATAAGATAAATGTTGAGGAAACTGTTAAACTTCTTAATAGATTTAAACCTAAAATGATACTTTCAATGTCAACAAGAATACAAGAGAATACTCCTTTAGCTGAAATGCGTGAAAATGGAGATTTTATTGAGTCAACAGAAAGAGAGCAAATTGAGGAAGAATTATTATATTTAGAGAAGTTAGAAATGCCTGATGATTGTTATTACTTTGGAAGTCATCCATATAATTTAATTGGTGTAAGTAAATTCTTTAAATATAAACAGGATATGATTGATTATATTATAGATAAATTAAAAGAAATTGAATTAGTTAATCCTAAACTATTAGATACTGTAGTTTCTAGAGGTTCATTATAGAAGGTGTTTTATTTTTATGCATTATACTGGTCCAGTTTACAGACATCCTTTAGAAGCTAATACTCCTCTTTTAGAAGTTACTTATGGTTGTTCATGGAATAAATGTTCATTTTGCAATATGTATAAAAGTATTAAATTTAATTTATCACCATGGGAACATATTATTGAAGATTTAGAGGAAATGTCTCAGATATATCCTGAAAGTTTAGAGAGTATTGTGATAGTTAATGGTGATCCCTTTGCACTTTCAACTAGACGATTACTGAAAATTAGTGAACTTATTCATAAATATTTCCCAAATGTAAATAGAATATCTTCTCAAGCATCAGTTAGGAATATTATGACAAAAAACAGAAGAAGAGTTAAAACAGTTACATAAAGCAGGATATGATTTTTTATATATTGGTTTAGAAACAGCATACAATCCTGCATTAAAACAAATGAATAAAGGATACACAGAAGAAGATGAGTATAAACAGTTGGAAAAACTTTCTAAATCTGGAATATCTTATGTTGCTCTTCTTATGGGTGGTGTTGCAGGGTATGAAAATTCTAAACAGCATGTTTATTATACAAGCAAACTGTTAAATAAATTTCCTCCAAAGATGATTTCAATAATTTCTACTGGAGTAGCAACTGGTACTGTTCTTTATGAAATGGAGAAAAATGGGGAATTCGACCAGTTAACTGAAAGACAATTAGTTGAAGAGGAGATTATGCTTTTAAAAGAGTTAGAAATGCCTGATGATTGTTATTTTTTTGGTGCTCATCAGAATAATCTTGTTAAAGTTTGGGATTATTTTAAAAATAAGGAGGATATGATTTGTTCATTGGAAAATGGTTTAAAGGATGTTGAATTTAGTCATCCTGATATTTTAGATGTTAAACTTAAAAGAGAGGGTGTTTGAGCTTTCTTTATATTTTTAATATTTCTTCATATTCTTTTTTTATTTCTTTTTTAAAGTCTTCTGTTCTTAAGTCTTCTTCTAATTCATATAATCCGAATATTACCATTTCATATAGTATTTTATTCATTTTTTCGCCTTTTTGTGTTAGGTAATATTCTGTGTTTCTTTGTGAGTTTTTGTAGTATGTTTTTTTAGTTATTAGTTCTTTTGTTTCTAAATATTTAAGGGTGTCTGAGAGTACTATATTGCTTATTTCAGGTTTATCTTCTTTAAATTCGTTGAAATGTTTTTTACCCATAAATATATCTTTCATTATTCCAAATACCCATTTTCTACTAAGTAAATCTGTTACACTGTTAATGGGACATCCATTTTCCTCATATATTGCTTTAAGTTCCATTTTTAATAACCAATAAAAAAAGAGTTTTTTTATAATATAATTTTTGTTATTAAAATTATATAAAAATTAAATAAAAAATAAAAAGTTTATAGATAAGATTAAAATTATCTATTATTTAATCGTTTATTTTTAAAATCTCATCTAATTTTAGTCTTGGAGATTCATAAGTGTTTATTTTTTCATCAGATTCTAAACCTAATGCTATTCCCATAATAATGTCTTCATCTTCTGGTATTGGTAGATTGTCTCTTAGAATGTATGGGTATTTTACAAGTTCATATGCAGGTATTGAATCAACATTATTATATGTTGCTGCTAACATTAAACTCATACCAAATCCACCTAAATCATATATTGACCATTTTGTATGGTTTTTAGGCAGTGTTAAATAAACTACTGCTGGTGCGTTAAATAAAACATGTTGTGCATGGTTGAAGTATTCTAAATCTTCATCATTATTAAATTTACCGATTGCATCCATGAAATCAGCCATGTTTTTCTGTCCTCTTTCGGAATAGTTTGTTCTATGTCCTGGGTTCATATCTGCTGATCCTTTTATTTTTTTATTATTTTCTTCTATCCATTCTTCACGTATTTTTGTTAATGTTTCTCCGGTAGCAATATATACATTCCATGGTTGGCTGTTTTCCCAGGAAGGTGATAATTCTGCAATTTCTATAATATTTTTTAATGTTTCTTTACTAATTTCATCAGATTTGAAATCACGTACTGAGTGTCTTTTTTTCATTGTTTCTAAAAAATCCATTTTATATTACTCTCCATTAATAATTTTTATATTCTAATTAGATTATTTGATACTATTATGGATATAAAAGAAAAAGTTAGTATAAACTTACTGGTTAGTTTGAACTTATCTAAAAAAAAATTAAAGTTGATATAACAACTGTTGACAGTGCAACATTTATATATTAGTCCAAACTATAATTATACTAAAAAAGAAAAAAATGGATTAAAAAAAAAAAATAAAATGTCACTAGAAAAACTAAAAAATACAGACGCCACCAAAATTCCACCAGGAAAACTAATATCAATGATTTCCAAGGAATCCCATTTATACTTCAACCACAAACTAGAACCATTAGGAATAAGTGCAAACCTAATGCACATACTATTCGAAGTAAAAAACCAAAAAGAAATAAACCAAGAAAAAATAGCAAAAGCTTGCAGTATAAATAAAGGCGCTGTAACAAGATCAATAACAAAATTAAAAGACAAAAATCTAATTAAAAGAGAAACTGACGAAAATAACAGAAGACAAAACATAATCACACTAACAGAAAAAGGAGAAAAAACCTATAAAGAATGTGTGAAAATATTATACCAATACGAAAAAGACTTATTTAATGAATTAAACAAAGAAGAAAAAGAAATATTCCAAAAAATCTTAAAAAACACAGCAATACGAATAAATGAAATAAATCAAAAGGAGAAAAAAGGATGAGCGAAGAAAAAAATGACAACATTAACATGATTACAGGAGATCCTAAAAAAGCAATAATCAAATTAAGCATACCCATGATGGTCTCCATGCTTTTAATCATGATGTATAATATTGCAGACAGTATCTGGGTTGCAGGACTCGGAGCAGATGCACTTGCAGCAATAGGATTCATAACACCACTATTCATGGTACTAGTAGGACTAGGAAACGGAATAGGAGCAGGAGCAAACTCCCTAATCGCAAGATACATTGGATCAGACGAACACGACAAAGCAAACAATGCAGGACTACACGGAATACTCCTATCAATAATCGTATCAGCCATATTCACAATACTAATAGAAGTATTCATGATACAAATCTTAGAATTCATGGGAGCAGGAAAAACAATTGGATATGCAATGAGTTACAGTTACATAATATTCGGATTCTTATTTATCTTTGTATACTCAGGAGTAGCATCAGCAATATTCAGATCAGAAGGAGATATGAAAAGAGCAACCTACGCAATAGCAGTAACAGCAATATTAAATATTATACTAGACCCAGTATTCATTTACATATTAAATCTTGGAATTGCAGGAGCAGCATGGGCAACTGTTATATCAGCACTTACCTCCTGTGCAGTAATGTCCTATTGGATATGGGGTAAAAAAGACTTATACCTTGACCTATCACCTAAAAACTTCAATTATAATACTCGTATGATGACTGATACTTTACAAGTTGCAATACCATCAACACTTGAAAATATTATATTCTCTGCACTTGCAGTAATGATTAATGGAATGCTTGTTATTGCAGCAGGAACCACTGCAGTAGCTGTTTATACTGCATCAATGAGAATTGTACAATTAGCAATGATACCATTAATTGGTATTGGAACAGCAGTTCTAACAGTTGCAGGTGTAGCATATGGTGCTAAAAATGCTGAAAATCTTAAAACAGCACATTCTTATTCAATAAAATTAGGATTTGCAATTTCCATTGTTATTGGAATTATAATGTTTGTATTTTCTAATCAAATTGCAGGAGTATTCAGTTACACTTCAGCAAGTTCTGCACTTGCACCACAAATTGCAACAGCAATATCAGTATTAACATTATTTGTTTTAGCTATTCCCCATGGAATTATGTCTTCTATGGTATTCCAAGGAGTAGGTAAAGGATTTAATTCTTTATTAATTACTTTACTTAGATCTTTAACTTTAGAAACAGTATTTGCTTATATCTTTTGTTTTGTATTTGGATGGGGATTAGTTGGAATTTATAGTGGTGTAGTATTTGGTTGTTTCGTTGGTGGAACAGTTGGTTATATTTGGGCTAAATACTTTATTAGACAATTTGAAAAGGCAAACCCAATTCCAGCATAAAAAATTTTAATCTCATCCTATTTTTTCTTCTTATTTTTTTTATCAAAAATTTATTTTTACTATTTTTTATATCTCTTTATCTACATCTTTAAAATAAAAAATACAAAATTAACATTTAACTTCAATTATTTTTAAAATAAGTATCATTAAAATATAAAATAAAATCAAATTTAGTTGTTTAATAAGGAGAAATTTTAAATAAATAATTGCTTAAAGTTTATCAAAAAAATAGTTAAAAAAAATAAAAAAATAATGAAAAAATAGAACCAAAAAAGAATTAATAAAACCTAAAGAATACAAACCAACCAAATAATAAAAAAAAGAAAAAATATCTAATTATTACCCAAATCCAGTATTAAAATAACAATATTCCCATCAAAAAAAATATTGTAAAAAAATATGAATAAACAGCCAATATATTTTAAATATTGTTGTATAAACTATGAAAAAAATAAGAAAAAAATTATTTTAACAATAGCAATAATCTTAAATCAGAATATAAATCATTATCTTCCAATTCTTTAAGTTTATATGCCAATATTCTACCTTCTTTTGAAACACCATAATTATGTGGACGATATTTAACTAAAATTCCTTTATGTAATAAGCTTTTTAATGCAATATTGAATTCTGAAGAATATTTATCTGGTAATTTCTTCTTTAATGTTTCTTCATTAACATTCTTTTTAACAGAAATACACATTCTTCCACAAATTAGCAGAATTTTCCGTTCAACGGGACTTAAATCATCAATGGAAATTTCAGACATGACAGAATCTATTCTAAATTATCTTTTCTAATTTCTTTAAGAATTAAATTAGCTATATCTTCTGCTACATCCGAGGACATTACTAATTCAACCTTACCCTTTTTAACTAAATTAACATTATTTTTAACAAAATCCCCATTTTTTTCAATCTCGTCATTATAAACAAATAAATGAATATTATGAGGTGTTGTAGCTATTGCTCCACCCGTAATATTTACTTCAGGCATGTCTTCAGATATTAATATATTTCTAGAACTCATAATTAATCACTATAATGTAATAAGAGGTATTGGTATTTTATCAATATTTACCTCAACATCTTCCTCATTTTCTTTTAATGGAAGTTCTAAGTTATTTAATTGTCTTTTAAATTCATCGGATTCTAATATTGATAAGCTTATTGTTCTTTTATCTTTAGGGTTTAATTTAAATTTTTTAGAACCTTTTTTATTAATTATTAAGATTCCTGTAGTTTCTAATTCTTTAAGATGTTCATAAACACTCTTAATTGAAACATCTGCCATTCTACTTATTTCATCTGCGGTTAAAAATAATTCTCTATTAGACACTAATTCTTCCAATATTCTTATTCTAACACTATCTCCTAAAAGATTAGATAATACCATAATATAAATTTACTCCAAAAAATTTATTTAAATTACAATATATTTTAATAATATTTAAATTTTTGTAACTAAATTACAAAAAATAATAAAAATATTGTAAAAAAGATAATAAAAATGAAAAAAATAAGAAAAATTTTAATAATAATA
>CAYSIF010000063.1:0-7224 GCA_964431035.1 uncultured Methanobacteriaceae archaeon
GAAAAAGAAGAAATAAAAATAACTAAAAAAAACTTAAATATCTAGAACCCTAAAATAATTATAATACTTAATGGGGAGTGTTTTATTATGGTATATAAAATTGAAGAAATTAAAGAAAAGGCCATTCCTCTTGCAGAAAAATACAATTTGGGAAAAATGAGTCTTTTTGGTTCCTATGCTCGTGGAGAAGCTGATGAGGATAGTGATATTGATTTTCTTATTGATACAAGAGATTCAATGGGCATGTTTAAATATGCTTCATTATTAAGTAATTTAGAAGAAGAATTTCAATGTCATGTAGACGTAATAACAACAGAATGTTCTAATAATAAGCTTCTAGAGGAAATATTAAATGAAGAAATTGTTTTATACGAAAGATAATCTATTATATAAATTATATAATAATTAAAAAATTATTTTATGAGTTTTCACGGTAATCAAGTTATCCTTTGGAGTTAAATTAAAAATATGGGAAATAAATAAGCTCATAATTGAAAATTGTAATTTAATTCCACAAAAAAGTTTTGGATACAAATTTTTTATTTTTTTATACTAATATATACTAAAATAAATAAAAATATAAACTAAGATTTTAACTAATTAATTAAAGGTAGTATAAATAATGGAAGGAAAAGTAATATTTGTAGGAGCAGGCCCTGGAGCACCAGATTTAATAACCGTTAGAGGATACAAAGCAATAGAAAATGCAGACTGCATAATATATGCAGGATCCCTTGTAAATAAAGATGTACTCCACAACAGAAAAAAAGACGCACTAGTATACAACAGTGCAGAATTAAATCTCGATGAAATAATCGAAATAGTAGAACAACAAACCAAAGAAGGAAAAACAGTAGCAAGAGTACACACTGGAGACCCAAGTATATATGGAGCAATAGCTGAACAAATAAGATTACTCAAAGCAAAAAACATAAAATATGAATTAATACCTGGAGTAAGTTCAGTATTCGCATCAGCAGCAGCACTAGAAGCAGAACTAACATTACCAGAAGTATCACAAACAGTAATCATAACAAGACCAGAAGGAAGAACACCAAAACCAAAAAAAGAATCCTTAGAAAGCTTAGCAACACATAATGCAACAATGTGCATATTCCTTGGAGTTGGAATGATAGAAAAAGTAGTAGAAGAACTACAAAAAGAATATCCAAAAGAAACACCAGTTGCAGTAGTTAAAAAAGCATCCTGGCCAGACCAAGAAATCGTAGAAGGAACACTAGAAAACATAAGCCAAAAAGTAAAAGAAGCAAACATAACAAAAACAGCAATGATAATAGTAAGTAACGTACTTAGAAACGAAGACTTCAAAGAATCCAAATTATACGACTCCAAATTCACACACGAATACAGACAAGCAAAAGACGAATAAAAAAAAGATTATAAATAATAATTATGACTCTAATACCATACATAAATCCTTTATCTTCTGAAAGTCAAAAAATAGTATCAACAGAAGGAAACTTAGATGCTTTAAATGAAACTTCAGAAGATCTAGTAAGTATAGCAAGTAGCACACACAACCAAAGCTTAGATGCTGGAATAATACCAACATCACTAAACGAACTAGCACTAAAAAGAATACAATGGTATATAGAAAGATCAAACAATAAAGACTTCAAACAAAAACACTACTCATACCTATTTAACACAGAAATAATAGAATATGATGTTTTAAGCTTCCATATGCTAGCACAAGCAATAGCATTTAAATTCAACCTAACAAGCAGAGAAACTAAACTATTCTTGGACTCACAAAAACAACTAATACTAGACAGACTAAACAGACTACTAGAATCAGAGAGAACAGAACTAATAGAAATATTACTACAACAATTAGACATAAGTACAGGAGTCAACTGGACAATATTAAAAGATGTAATCGACTCAAGAAAACTATCACTAACAGAACTAGTACTAAACCAAGGAGAAATAGTAATCGACTTAGAAGAATTCGAATACCTATTTGAAGACGAACTAGACAACCGAAGACCAGAAATAATGTATGATTTATTAATTGGGGAAGATTTAAAAGAAAAACTAATCTCCACAATAATAATGCAAAACACACAAAAATATCTGGAGAATATAAAAGAAAAATCTACAATAATAAACATACATGAAAACATAGAAAAACTAGGAGACGAACTAGAAGAACTAATAAACACAGAAATGACAAAATACAGCACATTCTATGCAAATGCTGGATCATATGAAATAGGAAAACTAATAAGAGAAGCATTCCCTCCATGTATATCTAATACAGTAGCAGGAGTATCATCAGGAGGAAGAAACGATGCAATAGTTTTACTTTTAACAAGTTTCGCATCATATGCAAGATTATATCCTGGAATATTTGGAGCAGACACACAAATAAAAGTATCAGATATTGATAAAGATTTAAAAATAACAGAAAATGAAATACTACCTTTAATATTTGAAGCAGCAGATAATTGTAGTCCTCCATTATTCGAAGATCAACCACAAGAAAAAATAAACATAATCTCCAAATTAGGATTTGGAATGCATGATGTACCAAGTTTAGAAAACGAAGGAGAAACTAAATGGTACACACCAATGAGTTGTGAAAAAATAAAAATGCACCTACCTAATCTCTGTAAACCAGATAAAGACTGTAAAAAAATAAATAATCCATTAAGTTGCTATGGAATAAAAAGAAGCAGAGCAATAAGAGAAGGAAAAGTAGAAAAAGAATAAAAAAAATAATATGTTTGGCAAATCAACACTACAAGAAAGAAGAAGATACTATAGGGAAGAATGGTCAGTAGATGATGTTCCAGATTTCATACTGGAAGAAATAATGAAAAAAGAATTCGGATTCGACCACAATGGAACTGGACCAAATGATAGGTATAATTCATTTAAAGGACCACAATCACTAAGAAGATTCTTAAGAGCAAAAGCACCATTTGCAGCATATGTAAGTGTAGCATACTACAATGAACCAAGAAGACGGGAAGGATGGAACAAAGCAGAATATGTATTTGATGTAGATGCAAAAGACTTACCAATAAGATCATGTAACTGTGACAATGTATGTGAAATCTGCCTTTCAGAAGCACTAGAAATAGTAAACAACTTAATAGACACATTAAAATCAGATTTAGGACTAAAAAACATACACTTAATATACTCTGGAAGAGGATATCATATAAGAATACTGGATGAAAATATGGTAACAGCAGACAGTAACCTAAGAAGTGAAGTACTAAAATATGCAGCAGGAGCAGTAGTACCAGAATATAGACTGCCGGGTGCAAAAAGCTCAGATAAAATGCCACATTTTATGATACCTGTAGGATATCCGAAAATATTTACAAAAAGATTAAAATATGACATAATGCATTTAACAGGAAATGAAACAATTGATGGAATAAACAAAAGACTACTAAAAGATATAGTTAAAAACAAAGAACTAGTGCAAAATAATCAGTGGGGAACTTTTAAAGCAAATATTGGTCCTAGAAGATACAATGACTTACAGGATGGCTTAGCTAAATTAAACCTAGCAACAATAGATGCGAAAGTTAGTATTGATTTAAAACGTATATTACGTTTACCAAGTAGCCTGCATTCTAAAGTTAGTATGAAATGTGTGGAAGTTAAAAACCGTGAAACATTTGATCCATTAAAATCAGCAGTACCAAAATTTGTATACGAACGAGAAGATTAAAAATATATTTTATTTATTTTTTTTAGAGATAATAACAATGAATTACGATAAAATACTTGAAAAAATACAACCGAGCCTTGAAGAAAGAAACCAGATACATCAAATATACACTAAGGTAATAAACACACTAGAAACTATAATAAGTGATAAAGGGATTGATGCAAAAGTAAGTCTGGTTGGTTCTGTTGCAAAAGAAACATTTCTAAGTGGAAAATCGGATATAGATATATTTATAAGATTTCCATTAGAAACAGATGCAAAAAAACTGAAAAGATATGGATTAGATATAAGTTACAAGTGTATAAATAAGTTAAATGGTAAAGCAGAAGAGCATTATGCGTCACATCCATACTTAACAGGAATAATAAATGGTTATGAGATAGATTTTGTACCATGTTATGATATAAAAGATGCAAGTCAATTAAAATCAGCTGTAGACCGCACAGTACTACATACTAAATATGTGAAAAAACATTTAAAAGAAGAACAAAAAGCTGAAGTGCTTCTTTTAAAGAAATTTATGGATGAAGTTGGAGTATATGGGTCTGAATTTAAAACAGGTGGCTTTGCAGGGTATCTTTGTGAAATCTTAATTTTGGAATATGGAAGTTTTGAGAATGTTTTAGAAAATAGTCAGTACTGGAAGTATGGTACAAAATTGGATTTGGAAGATTATGGTACATGGGGGAATTTTAAAGATCCTTTAGTATTTATTGATCCAACAGATAAAAATAGGAATGTTGGTGCAGCATTAAGAATAGAACGTATGATAGATTTCATAATAGCATCAAGAAACTATTTAGATGAAGATGATGAGGATAAAAAATTAGAATATTTCTATCCATTACAAAAAGAGAATATAAGTAAAGAAGGTATAGTTGATTCGTTTAAGCGTAGGGGTAATCATAATCTTGTTTTAAGGTTTAGAATTCCTGATTTTCCTCAGGATAGTTTATATCCTCAGTTTAAGAAAACTTTGGATTCATTTACATTAAAACTTGAAAAAGAGGAGTTTAAAGTTTTTAAAAGTGATTATTGGAGTGATGATGAGGAGTATGCTTTCTTTGTTTTTGAATTAAATGTTTCCAGACAGACTAATTATAAGATTCATTTAGGTCCTAAAATATGGAATAAGATTAGTTGTACTAATTTTAAAAATGCTCATAAAGATAAGGATATTTATATTTTGGATGAGTATTTAGTTTTTAATGCTTTAAGGGAATTTAAGACTGCGGATTCTTTTATTAGTCATGTTTTAACTGAGGAGAATATTCATAAAATTAAGGTTGGTAAGAATTTATTAGATAATCTTATTAATGAATCTTCTTTAATGAGTTTATATGAGTTTTTGGACTCTGATAGTTTTGAAAATTATAAGTTTAAGGGTGAATTTTTAAATTTCTTAGATGACTTTTTAAATCCTAATCAATATATTATAAGGTGAAGTTTTAATTTTTTTCCTAAAACTTTATAATTGATGAACAATAAAGTACATTCATAAACTTATTTAATTATTATTCATAATGGTGACTATTTATATATGTTAAGTGAAAAAACTTCTAAAAAAACTAATATTATTTTCACTGGAAATGTTGAAAATAATGGGATTACTGGTTCCAATTTGTTAGTTTCAAGTATATTTAGTCCTAGTTTTGATAATAAATCTTTTTTTGAATGTATTTTTGATTATAATTATTATGGATTTAATTTTTATGGGTAGCTCTGCTACTCGTCTTTTCATCACTTTTCTATATAATCTAATAAAAAATATAATGTACATTTTTGTACATTGAATAAAATTCTTAAAAAAAATCAAACTTTTATTAAAAAAATTCTTAATTTAATATACTCACAAAAAAATAAACCAAAAAGGAAATAAACCAAAATGATAGGAAAAAGAATCAGACTAGAAAGAATAATAGACAGAAAAACTAAAAGAAGCGTAATCGCACCAATGGACCATGGAGTATCCTCCGGACCAATAAAAGGAATAGTAAAAATCGATGAAACCATCGAAAAAATCTCCAAAGGAGGAGCAAACGCAGTACTCATGCACAAAGGAATAGTATCCAACGGACACAGAGGATACGGTAGCGACCTAGGACTAATAATCCACCTAAGCGCAAGTACCAGCCTAAGCCCAGACCCAAACAACAAAATACTAGTAACCACAGTAGAAAAAGCAATACAACTAGGAGCAGACGCAGTAAGTGTACACGTAAACATAGGATCAGAAACAGAACCACACATGCTAAAAGAACTAGGAGAAATATCCGAAACCTGCGGCCAATGGGGAATACCACTACTAGCAATGATGTACCCAAGAGGACAAAAAATCAAAAACGAACTCGACGTAGAACTAGTAAAACACGCAGCAAGAATCGGAAGCGAACTCGACGTAGACATAGTAAAAACCAACTACACAGGAGACCCAGCAAGCTTCGAAGAAGTAGTAGAAGGAGCACTAGTACCAGTAGTAATCGCAGGAGGACCAAAAGTAGACACCAACGAAGAACTCCTACAAATGGCAAAAGAATCCGTAGAAGTCGGAGGAGCAGGAGTAGCATTCGGAAGAAACATCTTCCAATCAGAAGACCCAGAAAGCATAACCAGAGCAATATCAGAAATAGTCCACAAAAACGCAGAAGTAGAAGACGCACTAAAAATACTCGAAGGAAACAAAGAAGAATAAAAAAAGGGTAATCAAAATGGAAAACAAATTCGCATGGATCATCTCTCCAGACAACAACTGGGACGATAAAAAAGACCTAATAACAACAGCACTAGAATCTGGAATAGATGCAATAATGGACACCAACCAAGAACTAGACAAAATAAACAAACTAGCAAACATAACAACAGTAGCAAACAACAAAAAAGCAGACATCTACCTCGTAGGAATAAACGGAGAAGGAGACAACACACAAGAACTACCAAAAAACCTACAAAAATCACAAGACCTAAAACATGCAAAAAACCACAAACAAAAAGGCGAAACAGTAGCAGCATTCGTAATAATCACAGACAAACAACACGAACAACTAGCATCAGAACTCGGAAAAATAGTAGACTACCTCATACTACTATCCGAAGACTGGACAGTAATCCCACTAGAAAACATAATCGCAGGACTACAATCAGAAAACGTTAAAATAATCGCAGCAGTATCAGACGTAGACGAAGCAAAAGTAGCACTAGAAACACTAGAAGTAGGAACAGACGGAGTAATATTCGAACCAAAAACACACCAACAAATAAAAGACATGGCAAACCTCATAGAAAACATCTCCCACGAAACCTACCAACTAGAAGAAGCAACAATAACCAACATAAAACCACTAGGAACAGGAGACAGAGTCTGCATAGACACCACCAGCATGATGGTACCAGGCGAAGGAATGCTAATAGGATCATACAGTAAAGCAATGTTTCTAGTACACAGCGAATCACTAGAAAGCGAATACGTAGCATCAAGACCATTCAGAGTAAACGCAGGACCAGTACAAGCATAC
>CAYSIF010000064.1:0-7039 GCA_964431035.1 uncultured Methanobacteriaceae archaeon
AATAAAAAGAGTTCAAAAAATAAAATTTATAAAAACACTATTCGTGGACAGTCCCGAATTTTAAAAATATTTACTTAAAATTTAATGGTTTTATATGCTTTTAATATTTCTTCTTCTTGATTTATAGATTTTTTAGCTTCATGAACTACATCTATATCTGCATTTGTTTCTGGATAATCAGGAACTGCTTTACATCCTCCATCATCACGTTTACTTATTTCAAATGTTCCTATTTTTTCAGCAATTCTAGATATTTCAACTTTATCTAAACCTATTAGTGGGCTTAAAATAGGCACATCTACTTGTTCACGTGATGCTAGTATATTTGGTAAAGTTTGGCTTGCAACTTGACCTAAGCTACTTCCATCAACAACTGCTAATGCACTCATATCTTTAGCTAGTTTACTTGCTATATGGTACATTCCAGATTTACATAAAACACATGTCATTCTTTCAGGAGCATCTGTTTTACATTTATGTAAATAATCCCCATATTGAACTACACGTCTTTTTATTGGTGCTCCAGAAGCATATTTTTGTAGTTGATTTACAATATCTTCATTATTTTTTAATGCATCTTCTGTAGTGTATGGAATGTTATTACAATATAAGGTTATTACTTGACATCCTCTTTTCATCATTAAGTATGCTGCCACAGGAGAGTCTATTCCACTAGATGTTAGTACTACAACTTTTCCTTGGCTTCCAAGAGGTAGTCCTCCAGCACCTTCTATTTTTTCATGATATATGTATGTTTTATTATCACGAACTTCTAAGAATATTTCAAGTTCGGGGTTAGATAAATCTACAGGACATCCTAATTTTTTAACAACTACACCTCCAGCATATGCTGCTATTTCTTGGGATGTGAAATCATGTTTTCCAACTCTTCTACATCTTATTGCAAATTTTGTTTCTGGTTTTATTAGTTTTTCTTTTTCTAATTCATCAACATAATTTGAGAGTGTATCTTCTATTTTTTGGTAGTCTGTTTCTGTTTCAACTGCTGGAGAGAATGATACTACTCCAAATATTCTTGATAATTTATCTAAAGTGTCTTCAAAATTTTCAGGTTTTATAAATATTCTAGCTTGATTGATTTTTATTTCAGCATCAATACTTGCTTTCATATTATTTATTAATCTTTTTTCAAATCTTCTTCGAACTTTAGGACTTTTTAGGCCGATTTCACCATATCTGGATATTATTAAATCATATTTCATCGTTTACACTTTCTTAAATCATGTCTAAAGCTTTGTCTAATGCTTCATCCATTTTTTCTTTGTTTTTTCCAGCTCCTTGAGCAAGGTTAGGGCGGCCTCCTCCCCCTCCTCCAAGGAACTGTGCTGCTTCACCAATTATTGTGTTTATTTTTATTCCTTCTTCTATTGCTTTTTTAGATGCAGATCCTACGATTTTCCCATCATTATTTCCTAGTATTGCAATATCTGCTTTGTTGTTATCTGTGAAGTCTGTTGCTATGTTTTGTAGTTCTTTTATGTCTCCATCGATTTTTTCTTTTAATATTTTAAGGTTTTTAATTTCGATGAGATTATCTACCACATTGTTGATTTTTAGTGAGGATATTTCGTTTTTAAGTTTGTTTATTTCGTTTTTTTGTGCTTTCCATTCTGTGAAGAATCTTTGGCATGTTTTTGCTAGTTGGTCATTGTTGACTTTGAATATGTTTGAGCTTTCTCTTAGGTATTTTTTGTCTTGTTGTATTGAGTCTATTGCTGCGAGTCCTGCTGAGAAGTCTATTCTTTCAACTCCATCTTGTACTCTTTCTGTTTTGTTTATTTTTATTGGCCCAATTATTCCTGTTCGTGGTACATGTGTTCCTGCACATGCTTGTACATCGATTCCTTTTACTTTAACTACTCTTATTGAGTCACCAGGTACAACTCCTCCTTGGTATAATGTGAATCCATATTCTTTTTCTGCTTCGTTTCTGGTCATCCATTTTATGTCTATTTCTACATTGTCCATCACATATTGATTTGCTAGTTTTTCTATTTCATCTAGTTCTTCTTGTGATATTCGTTTGTAGTGGGAGAGATCTATACGTGATCTTGTTAGTCCTTTTTGTGCTCCTGCTTGCCATATATGGTTTCCTAGTATTTTTCTTGCTGCTGCTATTACTAAGTGTGTTGCACTGTGGTGTCTTGCTAGTGTTATTCTTCTATTCCAATCTATTTCTTCAGTTATTTCGGTTCCTATTTGTTTGTTTAGTTTTTCTATTGTTTCGTCTATTTTATCTTCTGGAGTATCTATTTGGTGTAGTACAATGTTGTTTATTTTTGAGGCATAGTTTACTTGGAATTCTTCATTGTTAATTATGATTTTTCCGTTGTCTGCTGGTTGTCCTCCTCCTTCAGGGTAGAAGACTGTTTTGTCAAATATTAGGTTTATTTTTTCCTTGTTTTTAATTACGTTTAGTAGTTTTGCTGTTGTTTGTGTTTGGTAGAAGTCTTTGTAGAATAGTAATTCTGTTTCTGGTGCATCTATTTCTAGGGTTTCTTTGTCTTTTAGTTCGTCGGTTTCGTGCATTGCTGCTACTTGTGTGAAGAAGTTGTCTGGTACTGGTACTTCAAAGTCTTCTGGTGCTAGTTCTTGTACTGTTTCTGGGGGCATTCCATGAGCATCGTATAAGTCTATTAATGTTTCTAGTGGCATGCTGTTTATGTTGTCTTTTTTGAGTTTTTTGATTGTTCTTTTTACTATTTGTTGTCCTTTTTTGATTGTTTTTGTGTATCTTTCTTCTTCTAGGTTTATTATGTTCATTATGTGGTCTTTTTCTTGGTTTATTTCTGGGTAGAATTTTGTTAAGAAGTTTAGTTGTATTTGCATTACATCAGATAATGATTCTTTCATGTTTAGTTCTTTCATAAAGCGTATTGTTCTTCTTAGGACTAGTCTTGCTAGGTATCCTTCTTTAACATTTGATGGTATTATTCCATCTGCTAGCATGAATGCTAGGCATCTTGTGTGGTCTGCTATTATGTAAATTGCTTCCATTGGTAGTGCTGATTCTAGGTATTCTTCCATTGATATTCCTAGTTTGTTTGCTACTTTTTCTCTTAGTTCTCTTATGTCTGCGTAGGTTTCTATGTCCATCATTCCTGCAATTTGTGCGTTTTCTGCTAGGACTTTTTCGTTTACTTTGATGTTTGTTATTTTTTTAAGTTCTTCTATTATTGGTCCGAAACATGCATCGTATGCTGTTGGTGTTCCTTGTGAAATCCATGCAAATCTTTCTAGACCGTATCCAGTATCTACTACTTTTAGATCTATTTCTTCTTTTTCTCCGTTTGGTAGTGTTTTGTATTGTATGAATACTAATGTTGCTAGTTCAACTCCTCTTACCATTACTTCATAGCATGGTCCTTCGTTTCCTCCTCCTTGCCACCAGGATTCTATGAAGGTTACTTCTTCTGTGTTTATTCCTATGTGTTCCATGAATTCGTGACAGTATTTTATTGTTTGGTCTTTCCAGTATACTGATTCTTTTTGTGTGTTGAATGCGTGGTGTGCTCCCATGGTGAAGCAGGTCATGTGTCTTCCTGTTCTTCCTACATTGTCTACATCATTTAGTCTTATTGATGGTTGTGCTATTGTTAGTGGGTTTGCTGGTGGGTCTATTAGTCCTGATGTTACCCATGGTTGGAATAGGAATATTGTTGCACCTACTAGAAATACATCATCTCTCCATCTTTTTGCAAGTACTGGGTATCTTTGTATTGGTGTGTGTCCTCTTTCTTCGAAGAATTCTTTGAATGTTTTTTGCATTTCATATAAGTTATACCCTTTATCTGTTGCAGGGTTTCCTATGAATTCGTATTCATCACATGGAGCATCTCCACATGTGTCTCTGTCTACTTTTGACCAATAAATTTTGCCACAAGTTTTACATTCTTGGCGTGTGTAACCTAAATCTTTGAGTATTTCAGACATAATAATCAGCTTAAGAATTATTGAAAATAAGTTTTATTTTATTATAATTGTAATGTTTTTTTGAGTGATTTTATTTAAAAAAACATAAATTTTATATTCATATTATAGATTTGAATTATAAATTATAAAAAATTATCTATTAGGATATAAATTAAGTATTATTTTAAAAAAAGTAGTGTTAAAAATTAGTTTTTGTATTTAAAAAAAGAGTTTTTATTGTATTTGAGTATATTTAAAAAAGAAAAAAAGTTATAAAAAGGAAAAGAAGTGATCTTATCCGAAGAGAGCACCTAATCCTGCTGCTGCTTCTTCTTCTGCTTCTTCTTCCTCTTCTTCCTCTTCTTCTTCAGGTTCTTCTTCAGCTGCTGCTGCAGGTACTGCGGATGCTGCTGCTGCAGGAGCTGCTGCCATTGCAGTGGTTTCCATAGCTTCGTCTATGTCAACATCTTCTAATGCTGCAATTAAAGCTTTGATTCTAGCATCGTCAGCTGCGACTCCAGCTGCTTCAATGATGCTTTTAACGTTCTCTTCATTAATTTCTTTATCAGCTGTGTGTAAAATCATTGCTGCGTATATGTATTCCATGTTTCTCACCAAATTATGTAAATGTTTTATGTTAAATTTTTTTAATATAATAATTCAAATTATTTTAAACAAATGAAAAAATTTTAAATATTAATTTTTTATCCGAATAATGCACCTAATCCTGCTGCTGCATCTTCTTCGGAATCTTCTTCCTCAGCTTCTTCTTCCTCAACTTCAGGCTCTTCTTCTTCAACTGCAGGAGCACTTTCTGCTACTGGAGCATTTGCTAATTTATCTTTTAGTTCATCACTAAGTGCATCTTCAGAAACTGAACTTGCAAGTGCTAACATTTTAGCTTGTGCTAAACCAATGATAATATCTGCGGTTTTTGAAGTTAAGATTCCTGCTTCAACTGCAACATTTGTTGCTTTGGTATGAGCAGTTCCAATAATAGTTGAGATAGTTTCTTTTGTAGGTATGCCTGCGAATACGGATAAGTTGAATGCTTGTCTGTAAGAATTTTGTAAATCAGCAAGGGTTGCTTCTTCATCAATTGCTAATACATCAGATGTGTAAACTGCACCATCTTCGTATACTGCTTGTAAGTCAATTCCTACTTCCATTGGGTTAATTCCCATTCTGGATAATGTAGCTGCTACTTGAGGAGATACTACTTCCCCTTCAGAAACAACAACTGCATCTTTGACAACTACAATTTTACCTTTATCTATTTTAGCTTGAACACCCACTTGTTGTAATTCACCTAGGAATGGACCTGGTTCAAAACCAGTGTCTCCTTCTGGGACAATAATGTCTGCATTAGCTATGCTTCCTGGTTTAGCTGGAGCAGAGGTTTTGTTATCTTCTAATATTTTGAATAATTTGAAAGGGTTCATATCGGTTGCTACTATAGCAGGTTGACCTTCCATATATTCTGATAAGTCCCCAATGTTTTCTTTGGAATTACTACAATCATCAAAAGCTAAGTTCATTAAGTTCTTTTTAGATAATCTAATAACAGCGTGTTCGCCAAGGGATTTTCTCATTTCTTGAAGTTGTTTTGCAGGAATGTTTAATAAATCCACTATTCCAATAACTTCATGAGCATCGATTAATTCTTTAAGTTCCTTGACTTCTTCTTTTTTCCATTCAGCAACGTGAGCCATTTTAGATCACCCGAACTACTGAACCCATTGTTGTTTTAATAAACATGGATTTTATTTGGTTTCTACCTTTCTCTAAGTTGTGGTCTAAAACTGCAAGAACAGCTTCAATGTTATCAGCTAATGCTTCATCACTCATGTTTTGAGTTCCTACTAATACTTGGATAGATGGTTGGGTTTTAACTCCAACTTTAACAGTTCTTTGTAATCTTTCAAGAACAGGTTCTATTTTAACACTAGCAGGTACTGGTTTAGGCATTTTCTTACGTGGACCAAGAATTGGACCTAAGAATCTACCTACGAGTGGCATCATATCAGCTTGAGCTACAAAGAAATCAATAGAATTAGCAACTTTTTTAGCTTCTTTTCTATCTTTTCCTAGTCCTTCTAAATCTTCTTTAGATAAGACCATAGCAACACCAGCGTTTTTAGCTTGAACTGCCAATTCCCCGTCACCGATGACTCCGATTTTTATGTCTTTGCCACGGCCGTTAGGGAGAGCAACTTCCTCATCAAACCGATTTTCAGGTTTATTGACATCTAAATCTCTGATGTTAATTATAACATCAATAGATTGTGTGAAGTTTCTCGGCTTTGACTGTTCTTTTGCCTCCTTCACCGCTTCTAATATTTCTTGTGTCATATCAAATCCTCCATGAACTTAATATAAGCTCATTGGAATTACATTTTTCTCTTTTATAATAAATTTTTTGGTTTCATGAGTAATCGAGAATAGAAAAACCTCACAAATTTATGAATTATCCATAAACTGAGTTTTTATACGATTACAATTGCATGAGTTATATACTATATCAATCACAACTTTTATGAAATTGTAATATCATTTATAATAATATCATAGAATAAAAGAATTTATTCTACAAGTATATCATCATATTCTCCAGCATCTACAGCTTTTTGAGCTTCTCTTGGATCTTTACCGTCTACGGTTAAACCCATACTCACACAAGTTCCCATTACTTCTTTAGCTCCGTGCTTGTAATCATTTGCTAATAATGAATCGAATTTCATTCTAGCAATTTTTAAAGCTTGTTCAACTGATAAATCAGCTGCTACTTCGCTACCTGGTTCATGAGCACCTTTTTCGATTTTAAGCTCATCTTTAATGAGTGCTGTAGTAGGAGGAGTACCTATAGAGATTTCAAATTCCTTAGTATCACTATCAATAGCGATTTTAACAGGAACTTTCATTCCTTTGAAATCTTCTGTTTTGCTGTTAATTTCTTCAACTACTTGCATCATATTGATTCCGAATGGACCAATAGCAGGACCTAATGGTGGTCCTGGAGTAACTTTTCCAGCATCAACTAAGATTTCAACAGTATCTGTAGCCATTAGTCAGCCTCCTTTTGAATAATTCTAATTTGATCCGCTCT
>CAYSIF010000065.1:0-7013 GCA_964431035.1 uncultured Methanobacteriaceae archaeon
TGGATCAAAACCACTTCAAGACCGAGCAAATTATGGCTCAAATTGACGCAGCTCTCGAGGACATAGGAAAATAAATTAGGAATTCTTTATTCCTAATTTTTTATTTTTTTAAACCATAAGTAATACTTTTTTTATTAATTTTATTACTATAATAATAAAACATAAATTAAGCAAAAAACAAAAAACATAACATAAAAATAAAAAAATTTTATAAAAAAAACAACTCAAATATTTTTTACAAAAAAACATAAAATTAATAAAAAAAGGTGTGAAAATTATGTCTCAATACCAAGAAGATGTTAAAACATTTGAAAACTTAATCAAAGACCATAACGAATGGATGGAAAACAGCATAAATCTAATAGCAAGTGAAAACATAACAAGCCCACAAGTAAAAACAGCACTCGCATCAGATTTATCCCACAGATACGCAGAAGGACAAGCAGGAGAAAGACTCTACGAAGGATGCAAATACATAGACGACATAGAAAGACTCACAATAGACCTATCCAAAAAACTATTCAACGCAGAATACGTAAACGTACAACCAATATCAGGAGTAACCGCAAACCTTGCAACATTCTTCGCATTTACAAAACCAGGAGATAAAATAATGACAATGTCCGTACCAATGGGCGGACACATAAGCCACGAAAACGTAAGTGCAGCAGGAATAAGAGGACTCAAAAACGTATTCTACCCATTCAACAACGAAATAATGAATATAGATGCAGACATAATGCAAAAAAGAATCCTAGAAGAAAAACCAAAAATAGTACTACTCGGAGGAAGCCTATTCCTATTCCCACACCCAGTAAAAGAAGCAGTAGAAGCAGCATCCGAAGTAGGAGCAAAAGTACTCTACGACGGAGCACACGTACTAGGACTAATCGCAGGAAAACAATTCCAAGACCCACTAAAAGAAGGAGCAGACGCAGTCATGGGAAGTACACACAAATCATTCCCAGGACCACAAGGAGGAATAATACTAGCAAAAGGAGAATACGAAAACAAAATAAACAACGCAGTATTCCCAGGAGTAGTAAGTAACCACCACCTCCACCACCTAGCAGGACTAGGAATAGCAACCGCAGAAATGATGGAATTCGGACAAGACTACGCAAAACAAATAGTCAAAAACGCAAAAGCACTAGCACAAGCACTAAACGAAGAAGGATTCAACGTAATGTGCGAAGAACTAGGCTTCACAGAATCACACCAAGTAGCAATGAACGTAGCAGACGTTAAAAACGCATCAATACTAGCAAAAGAACTAGAAGCAAACAACATCATACTAAACAAAAACCTAATACCAGGAGACGACGTAGACAACAGTGACAACCCATCAGGAATAAGAATAGGAACACAAGAAGTAACACGCCTCGGAATGAAAGAATCCGAAATGAAAGACATAGCACACCTAATCAAAAAAGTCGCAATGGACGACGCAAACATCAAAGACGAAGTAATAGAATTCGTAGAAGACTACAAAAACGTACACTACGCATTCGAAGAAAAAGAAGCATACAAATTCATAAAATTCTAAAAAAAACACCACAAAAATTCACACCTTAAACTTCACCACCATCCTCACCATAAAAAAAACAAAAATAGACTAAAAATTATGAGAATAGCTTGGGCAATAACAGGAGCAGGACATCTACTAGAAGAAAGCGTAGAACTCCTAGAAAAAATATCAAAAAACCACGATGTAACAGTATTCCTATCAGGAGCAGGAGAAGACGTACTAAAAATGTACGGACTCTACCAAAAAATACAAAACATCACAGGCGGAAGATACAACGAACTAGAAACAGACCAAACACAAAAATACGGATACCCAATAACAGGAAGACTATCACTAGGAAAATACGACCTACTAATAGTATCACCAGCAACAGCAAACACAGTATCAAAAATAGTATACGGAATATCAGACACCATAGTAACCAATGCAGTAGCACAAGCAGGAAAAGGAAAAGTAAAAACAATAATCATACCAGTAGACTTCGACTTAGAAGACGTAAACACAATACTACCAGCAAAAATAGAACTACAAAAATGCAAAAACTGCCAAACCTGCCAAGCAGCAGAAGCATGCCCAAACAATGCAATAAAACCACAAGAAGAAATAAACCTACAAAAATGCACAGGATGCGGAGTATGCGAAAACCTCTGCCCACACAATGCAATAACAACAGGAAAAATAATAACAATCTACATGAGACCAATAGACATAGAAAACACAAAAAAACTAGGACAAATGCCAAACATCACCATCTACAAACAACCATCACAAATACTAAAATACATAAAATAAAAAACTTTTTTTTCTAAACATTTATTTATGTAAAGAAAATAATAATTATATTTAGACTTTGTTTTTAAAAAAATAAAGAACAATATTATAAAAAAACTAATTATAAATCTTACAAAATTACTTTTTAAAGTAAAAAAATTCAATTTCTACAAGGGAAGTGTAATTTAATGAGAAATATTATAGTAAAAGAACTAAACCAAACCTATATAGAAGACATAGGAATAGAAATCGTAGAAAGAAAAGGAATCGGACACCCAGACAGTATCAGTGACGGTATCGGAGAATCTGTAAGTGAAGCACTATGCGAACTATACCTCGACAGATTCGGAGGAGTACTCCACCACAACACTGACGAAGTACAAATAACCGCAGGAGAATCCAGTCCAAAATTCGGTGGAGGAGAAATAATAAAACCAATAGACATACTCCTAACCGGAAGAGGAGTCTCCGAATACGATGGAATTAAACTACCACTAGACCGTGTAGCAATTGAAGCAGCAAAAGAATTCATCGATGATGCAATAATAAACCTAGACGTATCATCCGATGCAGTAGTAGAATGTAAAATAGGACATGGATCAGGAGACCTAGTAGATGTATTCAAAAGAGAAGGAGCACCATCCTCAAACGACACATCCTTTGGAGTAGGATACGCACCATTCTCAGAAACAGAAACCATAGTCTTCGAAACAGAAAAACTCCTAAACTCCAAAAAATTCAAAAAACAACACCCAGCAATCGGAGAAGATATCAAAGTAATGGGTCTAAGAGAAGGAGACAAAATAACCCTAACAATCGCATGCGCAATGGTCTCCAAATACGTAAACGATGTAGATGAATACAAAAATGTACGTGCAGAATTACACGACATAGTAGCAGATTATGCAACCAAATTCACAAACCGTGAAGTAGAAGTATTCGTAAACACAGCAGACAACGACGACGCAACCGATGAATCCGGATACTACTTAACAGTAACAGGAACCTCTGCAGAAATGGGAGATGACGGTTCAGTAGGTAGAGGAAACAGAGCAAACGGATTAATCACACCATGCAGACCAATGTCCATGGAAGCAAGTTCAGGTAAAAACCCAATCAACCACGTTGGAAAAATCTACAATATATTATCCACAAGAATAGCAAACGATGTTGTTGCAAACGTTGAAGGTGTAAAACAAATCAACTTAATGATCTTAAGCCAAATCGGTAAACCAATAGATCAACCAAAAGCAGCAAGTTCACAAGTTATACTTGAAGATAATTACAAACTAGAAGACGTAAGTCCAAAAATAGAAAAAGTAATGGATGACTGGCTTGAAAACATATCTGAAATCACAGAAGATATTGTACAAGGAAAAGCTAGAACTTTCTAAAACTCTTTTTCTCTCTTTTTTTATACTCTTTTTTTATACTTAAAACACTCACTTTTTAACTAAAACATATTTAAACTCATTTTTTACTTAAAATTAAAGATAAAATTGACATGGATATTTCAACAAACCAATCCAATAAGTTTTTTTAGGGATTAAATATTTTAAATTCATTCAAAACCAAGAAAACACTGGTATTGTTTTTTTTCTTTGATAATATTATATAATTTTTATTCATAGGATATTAATATGATTTCTAAAAAAAATTTATAAATACAACAGAATAAATAATTTATTAAAAGAAATAATGGAGTGTAATGGTGGTAGAATATGGTATATACAATTGAAGAAATCCGAGATAAAGTCACTCCTATCGCACAG
The DNA here is from genome assembly GCA_964431035.1 of uncultured Methanobacteriaceae archaeon. Taxonomy (GTDB): domain Archaea; phylum Methanobacteriota; class Methanobacteria; order Methanobacteriales; family Methanobacteriaceae; genus Methanobrevibacter_A. The sequence goes on from CAYSIF010000065.1 coordinate 4,072, forward strand.
GAATATGGTGTGGATAGCTTAAGCCTTTTTGGTTCATATGCACGTGGTGAAGCAAAAGAAAATAGTGATTTAGACTTCATTATGGATGATGGGGAAATTAATGGTTTATTTAAATATGTTTCATTAGTTAGAAAATTGGAAGAGACATTTAATTGTCATGTTGACCTCATATCTTCTGGAAGTTCTAACAAAAAATTTTTAAACAGTATAAAAAATGAGGAAATTCTAATTTATGAAAGATAAAGATAAAAGAAAACATAATGATAATTATTGAATACTGTAATAGAATTGATGAATATCTTAACCGTATTAATTATGATAAAGAAATTTATGAGGAAGATTTAATATAATAAAGATGCTTGTTCTTTACTTATAATCCAAATAGGAGAATATGCAAAAAGATTAAGTGATGATTTTATCAAGGAACATTCTGCTCTTCCTTGGAAAGATATTATGGGAATGCGTGATATACATGCACATAATTATATAAATGTTATAGATAATATTGTTTGGAAAGCATTAACAGATGAAATACCTTATATTAAACAATATCTTGAAAATTTATTATAATTATTATTATAAGTGTGATAATATGAATATTCTAACAGAATTCAAAGATTTACTTGTAGAAAGTTTAAAAGAAAATAAAAAATTAATAATTGGTTTGTACATTATATTTATAATCTCTTTTATTGTAGCATGGTTTATATCTGGTGCTAGAATAGAAAGTGCAGTAAGTCATTTACATACTGCAAATACTAATGCAACTGCAAATATGGTAGTAAGTGCAACTGATCTTTTCATTAATAATGAATGGGGAGGAATTGTAACATATGTAGGTTCAATATTCTTCGCTATTCCTGCAATTGTAATGTTACTATATAATGGAGTTAATTTAGGAGCTACAGGACAATTGTTTAACACAGTCATACCGAATGGTGGTATGAGATATATTCTTTATTTAATTCCTCATGGAATATTTGAAATTACAGCAACTGTTATTCAATCTGTTGCAGGAATATTACTATTCTTATTTATTTGGAGATTTATAAAAGCATTAAGAGGTAGTGACACTCAAGGTGCTCGTGATGCATTTGAAAAGTCTAAAAAACCATTAATTCATAGTTTAGTTTTAATGATTTTTGCAACAATTTTACTAATTATTGCAGCACCAATTGAAGCATATGTCTCAGTTCCATTTTCAAATTTCATATTAGGAATTTAAATCATTTTTTTCTTTTTTCTTTTATTTTATCCTTTTTTATAATTTAAACACTATTTTTAAGGTTTCATATTGAACTAATAATATTATATAATATAGTAATTATAAATAATATATCATAATTTTATAAATTATTTTTCTTACAAATTAAACAAAAATTTTTATTTTTTTTTATGGGAGATTAAAGATACTATGCCATTAAAAGAGGCGGATAAAACATATAAATTCAGCGAAATAGAAGAAACTGTTCAAAAATTTTGGGATAAAAACCAAATATACTCAAAAGTAAATAAATTACGAGCAAACGGTCCACAATATTCATTCCTTGACGGACCACCATACTGTAGTGGAAAAATACACTTAGGAACCACATGGAACAAAGTCATAAAAGACACACACTTACGTTACAAATCCATGGACGGTTACAGTTTAAGAAGACAAGCAGGATGGGATACCCATGGTCTACCAATAGAACATAAAGTAGAAGAACTAATGGGTATTAAAAGTAAAAAAGAAATAGAAAACGAAGTAGGAATAGCTAACTTTGTAAACAAATGTAAAGAATTCGCAATGGAAAATAAAATCGCCATGACCGAACAATTCAAAAGTCTTGGAGCATGGATGGACTGGGATAAACCATACATGACACTAGATCCTAAATACATGGAATCTGCATGGTGGACTCTAAAAAGAGCAAATGAAAAAAACCTACTAACAAAAGACTTAAGAGTTATCACATGGTGTCCACATTGTGAAACAGCACTAGCAGCAGCAGAAATAGATTATACAGAAAAAGAAGATCCTTCAATCTATGTAAAATTCCCATTAAAAGAAAAAATATTAACAGAAACTGAAAACCCAGAAAACCTAGAAGAATACATTCTAGTATGGACAACAACACCATGGACACTACCTGCAAACCTTGCAATATGTGTAAACAACGACTTCACATACAGTTTCATAAAAATAGATAACCAAATATTAATATTAGCAGAAGAACTAGTAGAACCAATATTTGGTGAAGAAATAACAAGAAAAATAATTAAACACAAAATCGAAAAAGACTATGCTGAAGGAGAAGAAATAGAATACGAGAAAGAAACAATAGAAACTGTAAACTATGAAATAATAAAAACAATAAAAGGAAGCGAACTCGTAGGCTTAAAATACTCCTATATCCTAAATGAAGAAATACCAGAACAAGTTGAAATGGATGAAATCCCAAATGTCCACACAATATTACATGGAGATCATGTAGAACTTGGAGAAGGAACAGGTTTCGTACACACAGCACCAGGTCATGGACCAGACGATTTTGAAATAGGTAACAAATTCAACTTACCAATATTCTGCCCAGTAAACGAAGAAGGAAACTACACACAACAAGCAGGAAAATACGAAGGAAACTTCGTAAAAGACACAAATCCTACAATACTCGAAGATTTAACAAACAAAAACCTCCTATACAGAAACGAAACAATAGAACACAGATACGGAGTATGTTGGAGATGTAAAACACCAATCATATACATCGCAACAGAACAATGGTTCTTAAAAGTAACAGATATTAAACAACAAATGCTAGACCAACTAGACACAGTAGAATGGGTTCCAAAATGGGCAGGTCAACAAAGATTCAGAGACTGGGTTGAAAACGCAAAAGACTGGACAATATCAAGACAAAGATACTGGGGAATACCAATACCAATATGGGAATGTC
>CAYSIF010000066.1:0-6901 GCA_964431035.1 uncultured Methanobacteriaceae archaeon
CGTCATGATGACAATCCTAAAGTTGCAAGTACAATATACCCATTAATGCAAACTGCTGATATGGCATATATGGACGTAGATATTGCATTAGGTGGAATGGAACAACGTAAAATCCAAATGTTAGCTCGTGAAGGACTACCTGAAATAGATCGTAAAGTACCAGTATGTATACACACACCATTATTACATGGAATTGATGGTGATGATAAAATGAGTAGCAGTAAAGGTAATTTTATTGCAGTTGATGATAGTCCAAAAGATATTAAAAATAAAATAAATAAAGGATTCTGTCCACAAGGAGAAGTTGAAGGTAATCCAATGATAGAAATCTGCCAACACTTTATCTACCCAAATCAAGATACTCTAATCATTAAACGTCCAGAAAAATTTGGTGGAGACATAGAACTAACTGAAGAAGAACTAATAAAAGAATTTAGTGAAGGAAACTTACACCCAATGGATTTGAAAAATGGTGTTAGTGAATTCTTAATTGAATTTTTAGCTCCTGTTAGAGAATTTATGGAACAATAAAAAAAAATATAGAAAGGTTCGTGAATTATAATGGAAGAAGAAATAATACCTCACGAAATGAAAATACCATTAGTAATACAAGAAGATATCGTAAAAGCAGCAATTGCTTACTATGATGTTAAAGTCGAAAGAACAGACTTTGGATGTAAACTTACTGGAGATAAAAAAGAATTAACTAAAGCAAAAGAATTCATAGTTGATTCTATTAATAAAAAATTAGAAGACTTTGAAAAACAATAAAAAAAATTATTGGGAGAGTTAATTAATGAAGGAAGAATTATATGAACTTAAAATCCCAAATGGTGTAGGGGAAAGAGAATTAGCTAAAACAATAGAACAATTTAATGTTGAGTTAAAACAAACTGAAATGGGTCCTAAAATATTAGGTTCTAAAGAAGAGTTAGAAAAAGCATTACAATTTTTAACAGATTCTATAAAACAACGTATAAAAGATTTAGAATGAAAAGAAATAAATGTTTATTCATTCTAAATTATTCCGCTTTTACATATTCCTAGTAATGGTGCTACTGCTTTTTGAATGTCTTTACTTACTAGGTTGATTCCATTATTTGCATTTATTATTTTGAAGTTGTTGTTTTCTTCTGCTAGTTTTTTATATTTTATTTGTACTTCTTTTAGGAATTCAAGATTTTCAAATTCATCTGTTCCTTCTGTTCTATTTACACTTTTTTCTGCATCAATATCTAATAATAGTACAATATCTGGTATTTTAACATATTTGTTTAGTTCTTTAATCCATGTGGATGGTTCTTGGTATACTATGCTACTGTAGAATGATCTGTCACTTATTACGACTGTGTTTTCTTTTTCTAGTTTTTCTATTTCTTGTGATAAATGCATTCTGTCTGCTGCAAATAGTAGTCCTAGTGTTTTTTGCATTGTTGGAGTGGTTGCTTCTTTTTGTGTTAGTAGTTTTCTTATGAGTTTTCCTATTTCATTGTCTGTTGGTTCTCTTATTGTTTTAACATTTAATCCGTTTCTTTTAATATAGTCTGCGAGTAGTTGTGCTTGTGTTGATTTTCCACTTCCATCTATACCTTCTAAGACAATATACATTATTATTTTCACCTTAAGCTAAAATTTTTTTTATAGAATAGTATTATGAGAATATGATTTATTTTTTTTTATCTAATTATATTATTTAATAGAATAAATTATAAATATATTAAATTAGTTATTATGTTGGCTGAACTTTTATCTCCTGTAGGTAATATGGAACATTTGAAAATTGCAGTATTAAGTGGGGCAAGTAGTGTATATTTGTCTGGTAAGTTGTATGGTGCTAGACAGTATGCTGATAATTTCTCAGTTGATGAGATTCGTGATGCTGTTGAATATGCTCATTTACATAATGTTAAAGTGTATGTTACAGTTAATACTTTAATTAAAGAGTCTGAGCTTATTGATTGTTTGGATTATTTGAAGGAATTATATTTTATTGGTGTTGATGCTGTTTTAATTCAGGATATTGGATTATTGCAAGTTATTAGAAAATATATTCCTGGACTTAATATTCATGCAAGTACTCAAATGAAAATTAAAAATGTTGAAGAGTTAAGATGGGCTAAGGAATCTGGCATTAGCCGTGTTGTTTTACCACGGGAATTAAACTTAAAAGAACTTAAAAGAATTACTAAGGAAGCTCATAAGATAGGTTTAGAAGTTGAAATTTTTGTTCATGGTGCGCAGTGTTATTCTTATAGTGGAGAATGTTTATTAAGTAGTTTTATTGGAGGTCGTAGTGGTAACCGTGGAACATGCGGCCAACCTTGTAGACAAGCATATAATATTGAAGTAAGTAATCAGAATAATAAAAAATATCAATTAAATAAAAATCCTGAATATTTTTTAAGTCCTCGAGATTTGAGTTTATATGATAAATTAAGTATCTTGTCAAAAATTGGTATAGATTGTATTAAAATTGAAGGGCGTATGCGTAGTAATGAATATGTTATGGTTACAACAAGAACATATCGTCAAGCATTAAATCATTTAAATCATAAAGATAAAAAAGAAAAAACAATACAGAAAAGTAAAGAAGATTTAAATCTTGTATTTAACAGGAAAACAAGTACAGGACATTTATTTAATGATGATACTAATAAGATTATAAATCCAATAAAACCTGGCCATCAAGGATTATATATTGGAGAAATCCATGATTATGATGGTAATGATATTTACATTAAACTTAAAGAAAATCTAATAAATATTCCACAAAAAGGTGATGGTTTAGTAATAGAAGGTAAACTAAAAGATACAAATAAAAATGGATATTATGGCTTTGATATTAGTGGAGATCCTAAATTCAAGAAAAGTAAAGTATACTGGAATAAGAATCGTTTAATAAAAGATAAAGTTGAAGATAAGATACTGATAGTTCGAAAAGTTAAAGAAAATAAAAAAGAACAAATAAAAATTAAAAAACATTGCAAAGTTTACCTAACCAAGCAAAATCAGATAAGTAAAGACTTAAAACAATTACTGAATAATAAAATTAAACCTATGTATAAAAAGTCTGTTCTAAATTTAAGTTTTTATATGGAGAATAAAAATCCAGTATTAAAAGGAACAGTACGTATAGGTGATGGAAGAATAATAAAACATACTTATCGTGGAGTAGAACCTTGGCAAAAAGCTAAAAATAAACCAATAACTCCCGAGGTTATTGAAAAACAAATGAGTAAAATAAAAAATTCTCCATATTATTTAGAAGAAGTTAAAGTAAGTAGTATTGAAAAAAATCTATTTGCACCAATAAGTGAGTTAAATAATATACGTAGAGAATTCCTAAAAGAATTAGAAACTAAAATAATTGAATCTTACATTCCTCAGAATATAAAAGAAGTTAAACACAATATAAAAGAATACAAAAATACTAAACAAAAAAATCACAATCATAAGAAAAATACACTAGAATTAAGTATTTATGTAAATGATTTAGAAATTCTTAAAAATATTGATGATACTATCTTTAAAAGAGTGTATTTCCAAATACCTCCAAAAGATAATAATCTTTTAAGTGAAAATAAAGTTGATATTAGTTATTGTGTTAATCAGATAAAAGAAGCAAGAGAAATATCAGAACCAAAAGATTTTGAATTAATTTGGATGTGGCCTGAAATATTACATGATAGTCTATTAGATGATTTTATTAGAATAACTGGTATTTTAAATAAAACTATGCCTGTACCATCAATTATGACACAACAATTAGGTTTGGAGGATTATTTTAAAAATAAATTTAATATTGATTCTTATGGAACCTATTCATTAAATATAATGAATACAGAAACAATACAAAACCTAGAAAAATTTAAATTACTTACTTTATCTCCAGAAATATCAAAAAAAGATTATGCAGATATTATTAATAATATTTCAAGTAGTGAAAATTTGGAAGTTTTAATTTTTGGAAATATCATTTCTATGATTAGTTGGAAAAATATTTTATCAGATAAGATGAAAAAGAAGATTAAAAATTTAGATAATCCTGACAATAAAATTAATAAGATTTATTTATCCGATAAAAAAGGAAATAAATATCCTATACATTCAACTATGAATAATAATGAGTTAATAATTTTAAATGATAAGGATTATTCATTATTAGATTATGTGGATTATTTGATTAGTTTAGGGTATAGTAATTTTAGTATTGATTTAAGATGGAAAAATAAAAAGTATATAGAAAAGATTAGTAAAATATGTAATAATTTAATAATTAATAATAATGATGATGATGTTGAAGGTTTAGTTAATAATTATACTATTGGAAATTTTAACCGAGGATTAAAATAAAAATTTTATGAATTATAATAATGATACATAGGTTCTATGGTTTATGAATATTAATGATTTAAAGCATGTTACAGGTATTGGAGATAAACTATCTGAGAAGATTTTAGATAGTGTTGGTGGGGAAGAGAATCTTGCAGAAATTGTTGAGGATAAGGATTTGGAGAAGTTATCAAGTATTGATGGTATTTCTCAGAGAAAAGCTATTAAGATTATGAATGCTTTGTTAGGTAATCCTCAGGAGAAGTTTCTTAAAAATGAGCGTGCTAGATTATTATATGATGATATTATTAGTAAGATTTTAGATTTTTCTAGTACTAGTTATAGTCGTAATCGTGTTCGTTTGTTAGCTCCGAGTACTGATGTTGATGTTATTTCTAGTCATTTAGATTTTGTTATGGAGTCTAAGAGTTTTGTTGATAGTTTGCCTTTAGATGATGTTAGGTTTTATATGAAGCGTTTGTCAAGTCCGTTAAGTCCTAATAGTTCTTATGATTCTAGTAAGCTTATTATTGTTGAGTCTTATGAGGATCGTGAGTATTTGGTTGATTTGGGTTTGAATAAGTATTTTTCTATTAGTGTTATTGATAATTCTTTGAGTTTTCAAGAGGAGATTAGTGGTTATGAGTTGGTTTATTATGTTTATCGTGAGGGTTTTGTTGATTTTGGTGATATGAGTAATTTGTTGATGGTTAGTATTGATTCTCCTTTGTATGAGATTGCTCCTGATTTGGTTATTGATTATTTTAAGGTTAATGAGAGTTTGTATTCTAATTTGTTTAGTGTTCGTAGTCTTTTAGGTTTGGATAGTGTTTGTGGAGATATTGGTGATTTGCTTAGTAGTCTTAGTGTTGAGGATGAGTTTTATGATGCAGACATTAGAGATATTGTGTTAAATATAAAAGATGATATGGATGAGGAGTTGAAAAATACTATTAAAAATATTGATATTGCAGGAGATGAAGTTCTTCATTTATTAAATAATAACTTCCCTCCGAAACTTGAAGAAATATTTAACACTATTATGAGTAAAGGTAATGAAAAATTAAAAGAAAAAACAAAAATCAACTTCGACCCATACATAAAAAAATACCCAATAGAAATAGACGACACAGAAATAAAAAGAGCAGAAGAAGAACAAAACAAAATAAAAGAAAACACAACACACGACAAAAAAACAAAAATAGCACAACAACTATCACAAATAAAAGAAACAGTAGAAAAAGAACTAAAAGAAACAATAAAACTAGACTACAAAATAACACTAGGAACATTCGCAAAAAAATACCAACTAAACAAACCAAAAATAACCGAAAACATAAAAATAACAAATGCAATCCACCTAGATTTAGCACTAAAGAAAAACACACAAAAAATAACATACCAACTAACACCAAAAGAAAACATAGCCCTACTAACAGGAGCAAACAGCGGAGGAAAAACAACCCTCCTCGAAACACTAGGACAAATAAGTATAATGGCACAAATGGGACTACCAGTACCTGCAGAAGAAGCAGAAGTAAAAATACTAGACGAAATATACTACTTCACAAAACAAAGATCACTAGATGCAGGAGCATTCGAAACCTTCCTAAACACATTCATACCAATAACCACCACAAAAACCGAAAAACTAGTACTACTAGACGAACTAGAAGGAATAACAGAACTAGACGCATCAGTAAAAATAATAAGCAGCTTCATAGAAATGCTTAAAAAAACAGAATCCTATGGAATAATAGTAACCCACATGGCAAAAGAACTAAGCAGATACATAGAAATAAGAATAGATGGAATAGAAGCAAAAGGACTAGACGAAAACTACAACCTCATAGTAGACAGAACACCAAAAATGAACACACTAGCCAGAAGCACACCAGAACTAATACTAAAAAGAATATATGAAAACTCCGACGGAAAACTAAAAGAAATATATGGAGAAATACTTAAAAAATTCTAAAAAAAAGAAATATAATAATAATCTTGCCTGTATACTAACTCTCATGAATCATAGGTAGTTCACCCTTCCCTCCTCGAGTAACCCTCGAAACAGGCAGCCTATTCAATGTCAAAAAACTTATTTTTAAATTAATCACAGCTAGTAAAAAAATAAACTTAAACTCATAAAAAAAATAAAAACATTGATCACTATCACAATTCGGATAATGATTAGACATTAAAAATATATAAATAAAATAATATTTAATAATTTGGTAAAAAATTAGAAACCCGGCTTAAAATTAAAAACTTTCATAGCTAATTTTAAACTAATAGGATTAACAATTAATACAACTAAAAAGTATGCAACAGGCCATCTTACAATCCACCATAAAAATAAAACACTAATTGGCATACCGCTAGGTACTGCAAATATAAGTGGCATTATTAACTCATAATAAGACTAATAAAAAAAGCAAAAGGGTTCCAAATTCTGTTTTTAATACTTGACATAAAAAAAATATCCTCTAAAAAAATTGATAAAAATTAAGTAAAATTAAATTAAATTGATAAGAATGATAAAGGGCTGGCAGCAAAATGAAATTCCCATAGA
>CAYSIF010000067.1:0-6742 GCA_964431035.1 uncultured Methanobacteriaceae archaeon
GCTTCTTCAATGTGTTCCATTATTCCTGCAATGAATACATCTTCACCATCGCATAATACATCCACATCTAATTCTACTGCATCTTCTAGGAATTTATCTACAAGTATTGGGTGTTCTGATGATACTTTAACTGCTTCTTGCATGTATTCTTCTAATTCATTATCATCATAAACTATTTCCATTGCTCGACCTCCAATTACATAGGAAGGTCTTACAAGTACTGGGAATCCTATTCTATGAGCTGCCTCTTTAGCTTCTTCAAATGAGTTAGCAAGTCCATAGTCTGCTTGATGGATGTTTAGTTTATTTAATACTTCTGTGAATCGTTTACGATCTTCTGCTTTATCTATACTTTCATAAGGAGTTCCTAATATTTTAACTCCTGCATTTGCTAGTGGTACTGCTAAGTTTATACTTGTTTGTCCACCAAATTGTACTATGACTCCATCTGGTTTTTCTTTTTCAATAACTCCCATTACATCTTCAAATGTTAATGGTTCGAAAAATAGTTTGTCAGATATGTCATAATCTGTACTTACTGTTTCAGGGTTATTGTTTATTAATAATGTTTCTATACCTTTGTCTTTTAATGCTAATGAGGAGTGTACACAGCAGTAGTCGAATTCTATTCCTTGACCTATTCTTATTGGTCCTGCACCAATAATCATTATTTTTTGTTTGTCATCTTCAAGTAATTCGTTTCCTTCATCATAACTACTGTAGTAATATGGTGTTTTTGCAGCAAATTCTGCTGCACATGTGTCTACCATTTTATAGTTTGATTTAATATTTGTTTGGTTTGCTATGTTTTCTATGAATTTTTCATCTTCATCAATTAATTTTGCAAGAGTGTAATTGGAGAATCCTAATTGTTTTGCTTTTTTGAATTTTTCTGGGCCTTGTATGTTTTCTTTGGTTACTGTTTTTTCAAAGTCTACAATGTTTTTTATTTTATCTAAGAAGAATGTGTCTATTTTTGTTAGTTTAAATAATTCTTCAACTGACATTCCATCTTTTAGTGCAGTGTAAATTTGGAAGAATCTTTGGTCTGTTGGGTTTATGAGATCATCTTCTGTGTATTCGCATTCTTCAAACCCATGTATTCCAATATCTAATGATCTTAAAGCTTTTTGTATTGCTTCTTCAAATGTTCTTCCTATGGCCATTACTTCCCCTGTTGCTTTCATTTGAACTCCTATTTTTCTGTCTATTCCTTTGAATTTGTCAAATGGCCATCTTGGTATTTTTACAACGACATAATCGATTGTTGGTTCGAATGATGCTGGTGTTTCTTTGGTTATATCATTTTGTATTTCATCAAGTGTTAGTCCTAATGCTACTTTTGAGGATATTTTAGCTATTGGGTAACCTGTAGCTTTTGATGCTAGAGCACTGCTTCTACTTACTCTTGGGTTAACTTCGATTACCTTGTATTCATTGGTTTCAGGGTTTACTGCGAATTGTATGTTACATCCACCTTGTATTCCAAGTGCTCTTATAATTTTTATTGATGCATCTCTTAGTCTTTGTGATACTATATCGTTTAGGTTTTGTATTGGTGCTACAACAACACTATCTCCAGTGTGTATTCCCATTGGATCTATGTTTTCCATTGTACATACGATTATACAGGTGTCGTTTTTATCACGCATTACCTCGTATTCGAATTCTTTCCAACCGAGTACTGATTCATCTATTAGTACTTGGTTGATGAAACTCATATCTAATCCATGTGTTGCAATTTCAATTAGTTCTTTTTCGTTTGTAGCTATTCCTCCACCTGTTCCTCCTAAGGTGAATGCTGGTCTTACTATTACTGGGTATCCTATGTCTTTAACTGCTTCTAGTGCTTCGTCTATGGATTCTACTGCTTGGCATCTAGGTATTGGTTCATTTAATCTTTTCATAAATGATCCGAATAGGTCTCTATCTTCTACGTCTTTTATTGTTTGAACATCGGATCCTAATATTTTTACATTATCTAAGATTCCTAAATCTGCTAGTCCGGTTGTTATGTTTAATCCTGTTTGTCCACCCATTGTTGGTAGGATAGCATTTATTTTTTCTTTTTCTATTATTTTAGCTACTAGTTCTGGAGTTAATGGTTCTGTGTATATTGTGTCTGCCATATCTAGGTCTGTTTGTATTGTTGCAGGATTACTATTAACTAAAACAGTTTCTATTCCCTCTTCTTTTATTGATTTACATGCTTGTGAACCAGAATAATCGAATTCAGCCGCTTGACCTATTTGTATCGGACCTGAACCAATTATTAAAACTTTTTTTATATCTTTATCAATAGGCATTTTTTAATCCTCAAATTAGTATTATATATTAGAATAATTTTTTAAAATTTTTATAAAATTGAAATTATGATATTTTTTTAAAATATGTGATTAATTTAGTTTCTTTATTTTTTTAGTTTAATATGTGTTAATCATTTCTTTAAATTCATCAAATACGAATTTTGTGTCATTAGGACCAGGTCCTGCTTCTGGATGATATTGAACTGTTTTTACTACGAGTTCTTCATGTTCAAAACCTTCAGGAGTTCCATCGTTTAAGTTTATTTGTGTTAATCTTAAAGGTGTTTCTTTTATATATTCCGGATCAACACAAAATCCATGATTTTGTGAGGTTATGAACACTTTTCCTGTGTTTAAGTCTTTTACTGGTTGGTTAGCTCCTCTGTGACCAAATTTCATTTTGAATATTTTAGCACCAAATGCTTTTGCAACTACTTGTTGACCCATACATATTCCAAACACTGGTAAGTTGTTTGCTAGACTTTTTATAGTGTCTATAGTATCAACTAATCGTTCCGGATTTCCAGGACCACATGAAACCATTAAACCATCAGGGTCATAATCCATAATAACATCTTTAGGAGTGTTGTATGGGAATAATGTGACACCCATCCCATATTTTAGGAAATCTTGTATAATACTTTTTTTAACACCACAATCAATTAATGCTACATTTAATCCTAAGTCTTCACCATAAGTTTTAATTTCATTAGTAGATACTTTTGGGACTAAGTCTAATTCTTGTATACTTGGTTGTTCTTTTGCTAAATCCAATAGTTCTTTATCACTAATATCTTCAGTTGTTATTGCTCCTTTAAGTGAACCGAATTCTCTTATTTTTAATGTTAAGTTTCTTGTATCAATTCCACTAATACCTGGAATTTCAAATTCTTTTAAGAATTCATCTAATGTTTTAGGGGCTCCGAAACAACTTGGTTTTCTACATACTTCTCTAACAATAAATCCTTCAGTTTGTATTTTGTCAGATTGATACCAATCTTCATCAACCCCATAATTTCCTTCTAAAGGATATGTGCTCATTAATATTTCACCTTTAAATGAGGGATCAGTTAAAGATTCTGTGTATCCTGTCATACCTGTTGAAAATACAACTTCTCCAACATTGGTTGTTTTATAACCAAATGCTTCTCCAATTAAAATAGTTCCATCTTCTAAAGCTAATTTAGCCTTGTTATTCAAAATAAATCACCAGAAAAATTATTAATTTATTCAAAGAATTTTTCTTTTTTTATAAAAAAACTCATAATTTTATAAAAATTTATGAAATTTACATAAATCATTAAGTATATCTATAAAACAATATTAAAATAATTAGCTATTATTTTTTTTAATATGCTAAAAAAAATTTTTTTTCAGGATATAAAAAAATGAAAACAAAAGAAGAAATTAACGAAAAATTAACTGAATTAAAAGATAAAGAAAATGGTATTGAAAATTCAGATGAACCATTAACAAACGAACTTAAAGTTATTCTTGTAGCAAGTCAACTTCAACAAAAAGTCATTAAAAGTTATATGAATAAAACAGAAAAAGAGTTAGAAAATAAATTAGAAGAAGAAAACAAGAAAATTGAATATATTAACCAAGAATATGTTAATGCTAGTTCACAAGGAGATTTAAACCGTAAAAGAGAATTACATTCATTAGAATGGACATGTTCAATTAAAATACATACAATTAATTGGTTACTTGGAAATACAACTGAAATACCTGAAGAAGAATTACCATTCTAAAAAAAAGAAAAAATATTAATTATGCAGGGAATTTAAGATACATTATATATGCATCATCCCCATTTTCATAATATTTAAACTCTTTACGATCTATAATAAAACCAAATGATTCATAAAATTTTATAGCTCTTATATTATGAGTTCTAACTTCCAATACAATCTTATTTATACCAATATTCAAATATATTGATATAACTGCCCTTAATAATGCAGACCCTATTTTTAAACCCCTATAATTTTTATCCACCGCAATAGAAACTAAATGTCCATCACATTCATTTGTTAGACTAAATATAATATAACCTACAACTTGATTATTTTCTTCAGCAACTAAAAAACCAAGCCCTAATTCATAAATTCTTAATAAAATTTCCATACTATATGGATCTGAAAAAGATAATTTTTCTATTTCATAAACCCCTTTTAAATCAGCACTTTGGAATCTGCGAACAAACATAAATAAAAATTAATAACCCACTTTTTTTCTTTTATAATTATCTTTTACTAAAAAAAATATAGTATTTATAAACAATTATTAAGTATATTTATATTTATATAATTTATTCAATTAAAAAAAAAAAGATGGGGAAAATATTAGTAAATATGTGGGAAGAAATTGGAGAATACATAATAAATAATAATAAATTACCAATAAATGTAATTGAAGTAGGTATTGGTAAATATTACGATATTTCAGATTATTTAAGTAAAAAAGAGGGAGTGAATATTAAAAAAGTTGATATAAATCCCTCAAGAGAAGATATTATAAAAGATGATATAAGCAAACCAAATATGAATATCTACAAAAATTGTAACCTAATATACTCTATAAGACCTCCATATGAAATACAATCCTTTTTAATTGATTTACATAATAAACTTAAATGTGATTTAATAATAAAACCATTAACTGGTGAAACATTACATCAAAAATGTCATATTATGAAACTTAAAAATTATAAAAAAGTTAGTTTCTATATTTCAACACATTAAAAAAAAAAAAAAATATTTAGGGATTTGAACATTTTTATGTTAACTGAAAAACCATTAAAAATTTTAATACTAGGCGGAACCAAAGATTCAACAAATCTCATTAAATTAATAAAAGAAAATATTCCGGAATCATATATTTTAACTACAACTACTACTGAGTATGGATCTAAATTAGCTAAGGAAAGTGGTAGTGATGATACTATTTCTAGACCATTACCTAAAAATGAGATTATTGAAATTATTAATAAAAATGATTTTAACATATTAATTGATGCAACACATCCATTTGCAACACATATTACAAAAACTGCAACTGAAATAAGTGAAGAATTAGGAATAAAATTTATTAGATTTGAAAGACCTGGTTTTGATTTTAGTACTGTTGATTGTGAGAATATCTTTCATGTATCTAGTTTTGTAGAAGCGGGACTTATGGTTTCTAACTTAGGTCTTGAAAAAGAGAATATTCTTCATTTTGCAGGTGCGAATACTATGGAAGATGTTTTAAAGAATGTTAATACCAAGTATTTCTATCCAAGAGTTCTTAATGTTAAATCTTCAGTTGAAAAATGTGAAGAATTAGGAATACCTAGCAATCATGTTTTATTTATGAGTGGTGTTTCTAGTAAAGAAGAGAATATTAATCTTATTAATAAATACTGTGCAAAGGCTATTATTACTAAGGAAAGTGGTGATACTGGAGGTATTTATGAAAAGATTTCTGCGGCTAATGAATTAAATATTAAAATAATACTTGTTGATAGGCCTAAAATTGATGGTTTAAAAGAAGAGAATATTGTTAATGATTTAGATATGATAATTAATATTCTAAAAAAAATATAGTTTGAATTTTTATAGTTATTAAATTAAAAAAAAAGAGTTTTTTTATATATTTAAAAAGATTGAACGCCAAGACTGGGATTTGAACCCAGGCGGAGAAAACTCCACAGGATCTCAAGTCCTGCGCCTTACCTGGCTAGGCTATCTTGGCAGTGCTATTCATTTTTTTATAAGTTATAAAATGAAGTGTAATAATAATAAAAAAATGTGGTATTTAGAAAAAAATTAGTTAACTAAAAAAATAGTATTAAAATTTACACATTTTTTTTATTTTTTTCATTCATTTTAATTAACTTTTAAGTTCTATTTCTATACTTACGTTATCAGGAACGTTTACTTTCATTACTTGTCTCATTGCTCTTTCATCAGCACCAATACCGACTAAACGTTTGTGTATACGTAATTCCCATTTTTCCCATGTTGCTTTTCCTTCTCCATCAGGACATTTACGGGTAGGTACTACTAATTTTTTGGTTGGTAATGGTATAGGGCCTGAGATGTCTACTCCAGTACGTTCTGCAATTTTTTTTAATTGGTCACATACTTGGTTAAGATTATTAGGATCGGTTCCTGTAAGCTTAATTCTTGCTTGACTCATTTTTTCCTCCAAAAAAATAAAAAGGCTCCAAAAAAATCATGTAAAAATAATAAAGAATGTAATGATCCCTCTCTAAAATATGTTTTTTTTAGAGAGGGTTGAATGTTTTTATAATGTTCTTTTTTATTTTTTGATTTTTACGTGTTTTTGTTAACTTATTTATTTAGCTGGAGTTACAGCAATACAAACTCCTGCTGCTACGGTTTGACCCATATCTCTGATAGCGAATCTTCCCATTTGTGGTATTTTCT
>CAYSIF010000068.1:0-6646 GCA_964431035.1 uncultured Methanobacteriaceae archaeon
AATTCGTATGGGATGAACTAAACAATGTTAAAAAAATGTTCAACATCTTATGGAACGTATATGTCTTTTCAACAACCTACATGGCACTAGATAACTTCAACCCAGAAGAAGTAAAAGACAACATAAAACTAAGACAAGAAGACAAATGGATAATCTCCCGTGCAAACACCTTATCCAAAGAAGTAGGAGAAGACATAGACAGTGTAATGTTCCACCATGCAACAAGAAAAATCAACAACTTCATACTAGAAGACTTAAGCAGATGGTATGTAAGACTAATAAGAGGAAGAACATGGGTTGAAAGTAACGATCCAGATAAACTCGGAGCATACTACGCATTATACACAGCACTTGAAATACTAACAAGAACAATGGCACCAATAACACCACACTTAAGTGAAGAAATATATCAAAACATTGTAGTAGGTGTTAAAAAAGACACTCCAGAAAGTGTACACATGCTAGACTGGGAATATGATGAAGAATTAATAGATTCCAATCTTGAAGACATGATGAACTCAGTAAGAGACCTTATAGATGCAAGTGTTAAAGCAAGAGATGTTGCAAAATACAAACTAAGATGGCCAGTAAGTGACATAACAGTAGTATCACAAGATAAAGAAGTATTAAACAGTGCAAAATTCTTAGAAGAAATCATAAAAGACCAAGCAAACACTAAAAACGTAATCCTCTCTAAAGAATTTGAAAACCTTTCATTTATAGCAAAACCAAACCTAAAAATACTAGGACCAAAACTTAAAGGAGATATTGGAATAGTTAAAAAACACTTCCAAGAAGCAGATGGAAACACAATCAAAGAAGAATTAGAAGCAAACGGAACATACACAATACCTGCACCTTCTGGAGAAATAGAATTATCAACAGAAGAAATACTATTCGACACAGAACTACCAGACGATGTTGTTAGCTCAGAATTCAAAGGAGGAAACGTATTCGTAAATACAAAAATGACTCCAGAAATACTATCTGAAGCAATGTCAAGAGAAGTAATAAGAAGAATCCAAGACATGAGAAAAGACATGGATTTAGATGTTGAAAGCATGATTGGAGTAATGATACAATCAGAACCAGAATTCGCAACACTACTTAAAAAACAAGAAGACCTAATAAGCAACGAAGTAAGAGCAAAAACATTAATATTCTTCCAAGAATCAAACGAACATGTATGCGCATGTAAAGAAGACACACCAAACAAAGAAGAATACACTAAAAAATGGAAAATAGAAGACGAAGAAATAAGAATATCCGTTGTAAACATGGATAGATAAAAAAAATTAATATAATTTTATTTTTGAGGGAAAAAAGATATGGCTCTAGAAGATTCTGAAGTAAAATACATAAAAAGTATTCTAAAAAGAGATATGAACACACTAGAAGAAGGCATGCTAGAAGTAATGTTCTCCGAACACTGTTCATATAAAAGCAGTAGACCAATACTAGGACTATTCCCAACCGAAGGAGAAAACATCATACTAGGACCTGGAGACGATGCAGGAATAGTATCAATAACAGACAAACTAGCACTAGCAGTAGGTATGGAAAGTCACAACCACCCATCAGCAGTTGAACCATACGGAGGAGCAGGAACAGGAATCGGCGGAATACTACGTGACATAATCTCAATGGGAGCAAAACCAATAGCACTACTAGACTCAATAAGATTCGGACCATTAGAAGAAGATCAAAAATCAAGATACCTCTTCGAATACGTAGTAAAAGGAATATCAGACTACGGTAACAGAGTAGGAGTACCAACAGTAGGAGGAGAAATAGAATTCGACGAATCCTACAAAACAAACCCACTCGTAAACGTATTCTGCGCAGGACTAGTAGAAAAAGACAAAATAGTCTACGGAATAGCACCAAACCCAGGAGACGTATTCCTACTAATGGGAGGAAGCACAGGAAGAGACGGAATACACGGAGTAACCTTCGCATCAGAAGAACTAACATCAGACTCAGAAACCGAAGACAGACCAGCAGTACAAGTAGCAGACCCATTCACCAAAAAAAGAGTAATGGAAGCATCCTACGAAATACTAGAAAACATAAACGTCTCAGGAGTAAAAGACCTAGGTGGAGGAGGACTAACCTGCTGTATATCAGAACTAGCAGACAGTTCAGAAAACGGAGCAATCGTAGACTTAAACAAAATACCACTACGAGAAACCGGAATGACATCATACGAAATAATGCTATCAGAATCACAAGAAAGAATGATATTCGTCATAAACCCAAAAGACGTAGCAAAAGCACAAGAAATATGTGACAAACACGAAATAATCTCCTCAGTAATAGGAACAGTAACCGACGGAAACAACATGGTAATAATCGACGACACCCTACCAGAAGACCAACAAGAAATAGCAAACCTACCAACAGTACTACTTGCAGACCCACCATCAATAGACAGAGAAATATGCCCACCAAAAACAGAAACACAAGAAATCAACATAAAAGACCCAGAACTCACAACATCCCTACTAAAAATACTATCCTCACCAAACATCGCAAGCAAAAAATGGGTATATCGCCAATACGACCATGAAGTACAACTAAGAACAGTAGTAAAACCAGGTGACGATGCAGCAGTACTAAGAGTAGATGACGAAACAGCAATAGCACTAACATCAGACTCAAACAGCATATTCACAAAACTCTCACCATACGATGGAGGAGCAGGATCAGTAGCAGAATCCATAAGAAATGTAGTATCAATGGGAGCAAAACCATACGCAGTAGTAGACTGCCTAAACTTCGGAAACCCAGAAAACCCAGAAGTACTATGGCAATTCAGAGAATGTATAAAAGGAATGTCAGACATCGCAACCAAATTCCAATCACCAGTAATAAGTGGAAACGTAAGCTTCTACAATGAAATGGAAGGAGTAACAATAAACCCAACACCAGCAGTAGGAGTAATCGGAGTAGAAAAAATAGAAAACATCCGAACAATGAACTTCAAAAACGAAACAGACAAAATCATAATAATCGGAGAAACACTAGATGAAATCCAAGGATCAGAATACCACAGAACAATACACAACATACAAACAGGAACACCACCAAAAGCAAGAATAGACAACGAATACGAAACCGCAAACACAATACTAAAACTAATAGACGAAGATGAAAACAAAAACATAACCGCAGTACACGACTGCTCACAAGGAGGAATACTCCTAGCACTAGCAGAAATGGCACTATCAGGAAACAAAGGATGCCAAATAGATACAACACAAATACCAACACCAGAAGAAAACATCACAACCAACAACTTACTATACTCAGAAACAAACGGAAGATACATACTAACAGTAAAATCAAATGCAGCAGAAGAAATACTCTCAAAAATAAACGTACCAGCAGCAATAATCGGAGAAGTTAAAGGAAACACACTAGAAATAGCAGATATAAACCTAAAAGTAGACCAACTAAAAGACGCATACACAGGAGTACTAGAACAATACATGTCCTAAAACTGAGGAATTAAAAATGAGCTTTCTATCAAACCTAACACCCTTAAAAGAAGCACTGAACAAAATAGAAAAACATAAAAAAACAACAAAAACAGAAACAATAAATCTAATGGAAGCTCATAACCGTGTATTAGCAGAAGACATAATCTCCTACCACAACTCCCCACCATTCAGCAAATCAGCAATGGATGGATATGCACTAATAGGTGAAAACACCTTTGGAGCATCAAACAACAACCACAAAACATTCAAAATCATAGACTTCATCGGAGCAGGAGACTTCTCACAAAAAACAATACATGAAAACGAAGCCATAAAAATAGCAACAGGAGCACCAATACCAAAAGGAGCAAATGCTGTAATAATGGAAGAATACACCACAAGCAAAGACGACACACTAGAAATACACTCACAAGTAACACCATCAGAAAATATATCACCATGTGGAGAAGACTTTAAAAAAGGAGACACAATACTTGAAAAAGGAACATTCATACGCTCACAAGAACTAGGACTAATAGCATCAGCAGGATACGATGAAATAAAAGTATACAAAAAACCAAGCGTCAAACTACTAATAACAGGAAACGAACTAGTAAACCCAACAAAAGAACTAAACCCAGCAAAAATCATCAACTCCAACCAATACACAATAAAATCACTAATAGAAAGCTCCGGAGCAAAAGTAACACTAGACTATGCAGGAGACAACTTCCAAACAGTAAAAACAAAACTAGAAGAAGCATCAAAAGAATACGATGTAATAATAACCACAGGAGGAACAGCAATAAGCAAAGGAGATGTAGTAGTAGATGCAGTAGAATCCCTAGGAGAATTACTATTCCACGGAGTAGCAATAAGACCAGGAAAACCAGTAGGATGCGGAATAATAAACAACACCATAGTATTCACACTATCTGGACAACCAGTAGCAGCAATGACACAATTTGACATCTTCGCAAGAAAATACTTAATAAACATGCAAGGACTACCATTTGAATACCAAATCACAAAAAGAAAATCAGTAATGAAAATACCGTCTAAACTAGGAAGAACAGACTTCATAAGAACAAACGCAGATGAAAAACAAGCAAAACACATACTAAACAGAGGATCAGGAATCATACGCTCAATGGTAGAAGCCAACAGCTATATCATAATAGACGAAAACAAGGAAGGAATCCAAAAAAACGACTACGCAGACGTCCTATTCTTCAACACAATGATATGGAACAAATACTAAACAAATAAAAGGGGAAATAATAATCATATGAATGGAATATGGTACTACGTAATAGCTTTTATACTAATATGGGCAATAGCACTAATTTTTAAAAAAACACTAACCCAACACAACGTAGAAGTAGAATTCCCAACACTCATGTGGAAAACACAAAGACTGCACGGCCTAATAGACAGAATAGCAAAAAAATCACCAAAATTCTGGAAATGGTACATGAACGCCGGAATCATAATCTCATTCGGATTTCTAATACTAATGGCAGTAACACTAATCTACTCACTAACATTCATAACACAAACACCCGCAGTAGGACTAGTCATACCAGGAGTAGACGTTCCAGGCTCACCAATATTCGTACCCTTCATCTACGGGATAATCGGACTAGCAACAGTCCTAATAGTCCACGAATTCTCCCACGGAATACTAGCACGAGTCGAAAACGTAAACATCAAATCAGTAGGACTACTACTATTCGCAATAATCCCCGGAGCATTCGTAGAACCAGACGAAGAAGAAATAGAAAAAATATCACCCTCAGGCAAACTAAGAATATATGCAGCAGGATCAATGGCAAACCTAATGTTAGCACTAGTAGCATTCCTAATAGTCCTACTCCTATCCTCAGCAGTTCCAGCAATATTCCACGAAGACGGAGTAGTAATAGACAGAGTAGTACCAGACACACCAGCAGACGGATACCTAAACTCAGGAATGATAATCCAATCAATAAACAACCAAAGCTTCAACAACTCCGAAGGATACATAAACGTTATAAGAACACTAGAACCTAACTCGACAATACACATGAGTACAGATAAAGGAGAATTCACATTCAACCTATCGGAAAACCCAAACAACAAAAGCATAGGATACATAGGAATCCAAACAACAAAACACTACGATGTTAACGACGGATGGGACTTTGGCCTAGATGCACTATTATACTGCTTATTCCCAATTATAAGAATGTTTACATGGATATTCTTCCTAAACTTCGCAGTAGGAACCTTCAACCTATTACCAATGAAACCACTAGATGGAGGATTAATGCTAGAAACAGTCCTAGGATATCGCTTAAGCGAAAAATCAGTAAACCTAATTGTCAATGTCATCTCAGCAATAATGTTATCAATAATAATTATAAGTCTCGTTTATGGATTCGGATCAGTTTTCATATAAATTTACAAAATTGATGTATATCCACTATTTATTAATTCTAATTTTACAAACAACCACCACTTAAAATAACATCACGACTTATAATTTTATAAGATAATAGAAAAATAGTTTAAATTATTAAGCATAAAATTAATAATTCAACAAGTTAACAAGCATGGAATAAAATGACAAAAATATAAAAATTTCCATAATGCGGAAAACCCTCTATTTTTTAGACAAAAATTTCTTGTCCGCAAAAACCTAAATTTAATAAAAAATTACAAAAAAGTATTAAAAAATTTTATCACCAAAAAACCAATAAAAACAACAAACAAATATAAAAAATATCTTAACATTGCATTAAACATCTATGAAATTTTAAAAAAATAAATAAAAATAATATGATTTATAAAATTTCTAAATAATAATAAATTAAATAGTATAAAAATAATAAATAATTTTAATAACATATTATCCTAAAAAACTAATTTTAAAACAATTAATTTTTTAGAAAAATTCACACAAAAAATCCATTTCTTATAATGTTGCGGAAAACCCCCCATTTTTTAGGCAAAAATTTCTTGTCCGCAGAACATTTTTAAAAGAAGCTAAGAAAATCCTTAAAAAGTATAAAATACGGAAAATTAGATACTATTATTTTCATGTTTTTAGTAGTAACCTAACTAAAACACAAATATCCTCAATAGGAACATCCTTTTCAAATTTTCTTATTGCAGAACTTAAT
>CAYSIF010000069.1:0-2690 GCA_964431035.1 uncultured Methanobacteriaceae archaeon
GTAATGTTGATTTTTTAATAAGAAAGGCATTTGAAAATCCTATACCTATTGAAGTAGGGCGTGGAAAAAAAGATAAAAGACAAATATCTGAAGCTATAAAAAATTATGGCTCCGAATATGGAATTATAGTGTCAAATGAGGCAAAAAATATTAAAAAAGAGGATAATGTAATTTCAATACATCCACGAACGTTCGCATTCTTATAAATATTACAGAGGATTAGATTTTATAGTATTATTTTTTCATTTTTTGAAAAATTTATTTATTAAAACTTATAAGTTTATAATGATAAATCATTAAGTATAGGAAAGAATATTTTTTTTCTTATGTTTTTTTTGGAGGTTTTTTGATTGCTAAATAAATTTTTTAAACTTAGCGAAAATAATACAAATATTAAAACAGAATTTATTGCTGGTCTTACTACATTTCTGGCAATGTCCTATATTTTAGGTGTAAATCCAGGAATGTTATCTGAGACTGGGATGAGTCCTACTGCAATATTCTTTGCAACTGCAATTGCATCAGGTATTGCATGTATTGTAATGGGACTTGTTGCTAATTACCCTGTTGGATTAGCTCCAGGTATGGGGTTAAATGCATTATTTACCTATACTATTGTTTTAGAAATGGGTAATACATGGGAAACTGCATTAGCTGCAGTATTTATAACAAGTATAATATTTTTAATTATTACAATTAGTGGAATTAGGGAAGCTGTTCTTAATGCTATTCCTAATGATTTGAAACTTGCTATTGGTGCTGGTATTGGATTTTTCTTAGCATTTTTAGGTTTGAAAGGTGCCGGTGTTATTGTTAGTGATCCTTCAACTTTTGTTGATTTAGGAAGTATTGCTACTGCTCCTGTTCTTTTAGCTTTAATTGGTATTGTAATAACTTTAATTTTATATATTAGAAAAGTTCCTGCAGCAGTATTTATTGGTTTAGTTATAACTGCTATTCTAGGTATTATATTCACATTATTCGGTTTCGGTGCTGGTGTTGAAACTATGCCAAGTATTCCTACTGAATGGGTGAGTTTCACATTTGATACTTCTATCTTTGGTGGATTTTTATCTGGATTTGCTAATTTGTTTAATAATATTCCTACTTTAATAATGATTGTATTCTCATTATTGTTTGTTACTTTCTTTGATACTACTGGAACCTTAATCCCTCTTGCAAAAGAATGTGGATTTATGGATGAAGAAGGTAATGCAGATGGAATTGATAAAGCATTTATTAGTGATGCATTAGCTGGAATTATCGGATCTATTTTTGGTACAAGTACTTTAACCGCTTATGTTGAAAGTGCAACAGGTATTGGTCTTGGTGGAAGAACTGGTTTAACTGCAATATTTACTGGAATTTTCTTCTTAATTTCAGTAATTTTAGCTCCTAGTATTCTTGCATTATTCACAGGTACTGTTACATCAGCTGCACTTGTTATTGTAGGTATTCTAATGTTTATCCAAATTAAAGATATTAAATGGGATAACATTGGTATTGTAGCTGCAGTATTTATGACAATTTTAATGATGGTTTTAACCTATTCAATATCCTTAGGTATTGCATTTGGTTTCATCACATACACTATTGTTGAAGTTGCAAGCGGTAAAGCTAAAGAATTAAATTATCTTGTTTGGATAATGTTTATTATATTCTTAATTTACTTGTTCTTCGGATTATAATACAAACACTATTATTATAATCCACCTTTTTTTTCTATTTTTTTTACTTTATATTTAAATATCATATCTTAATAAAATGTTAATTAGTAACTATTAATTTTTTTCTTTTTTAATATTAAGATGGATAAAAAATAAGATGATAAATATTAAATCAACAGGTCTTTTACCTGTTTATAATCATGTTAAATATTTGGAGAAATATGATCCTGAGGCATTAGATGAGTATCGTAATTTACTAAAAGAGAATAATTCTCCTGAAGTTTATAAGTCTTATCTTGATTTTGAAAAGAAAATGGATAAAGATAACAGTAATAAGAATGTTGAATATGATCATTTTTTATGTGAATTATGAAGGATTTGGTTTATTATGAGTGATATTTCTATTCAGTGTCCTATGTGTGGTGCTTCATTAGATAATCCTGATGTTAAGTCTTGTCATGCTTGTGGTGTGGAATTTATTGGGAATGTTAAACCTATTGTTCATGGAGAAATTGTAACAGATGATACAAGTACTGTTAAGAAGGTTGAAGTTGTAGATGAACCTGTAAAACCTCGTGTTAATACTAATGCTAGTGAGGAGAAGGAGGATAGTGACTTTGTATTCTGTTGTAAAGGGATTATTTATATTACTATTTGTGCTTTTTTAGTTGCAAGTCTTAGAACTCTTATGGATATTGTTTTTGCATTTATCTTAAGTGTTATTATTGTTGTGATTATTGCTTATTTTGTAAATAAGATCTTTTAAGATTAATAATTTTTATATTTTATTTTTTTATCTTAAATTTTAGCAGGCATATTGTTGATTTTATTAGTTTTAGGTTATTTTTTCTTTGTTTTATTGTACTTAGTATATATATGTAGTTATTCTTTTTTCTTATTTTTAGCAAGTTTTTTTTTATTCGGAAAAATGGTATATTAAAAAGTGGAAAAATCATATATTAAAATTGGGAAAAATGGTATATTAAAAAGTGGAAAAATCATATATTAAAATTGGGAAAAATG
>CAYSIF010000069.1:2790-6543 GCA_964431035.1 uncultured Methanobacteriaceae archaeon
GTATATTAAAAAGTGGAAAAATCATATATTAAAATTGGGAAAAAATATATATTAAAAAGTGGAAAAAATATATATTAATAAAAAAATAATGGATTTTTTAATATGGTTCAATATTTAAATAGATATCTAGATGATGTAATTGAAAAAAGATTAAAAATGATAAATGCAATTGTTATCATAGGTCCAAAATGGGTGGGTAAAACAACTACTGCAAAACGTCATGCAAAAGATATGATAAATTTACAAGATCCTGAGTATATAGACTCTTACAAAGAATTAGCATCATTTAAACCATCAAAACTTCTTGAAGGTGAAAAACCTTTATTAATTGATGAATGGCAAAATATTCCTAAATTATGGGATGCAATTAGAACAAGACTTGATAAAATAGATACTGATGAAAAATATATTTTAACAGGCTCAACAGTCATTGATGAAAGTAAAATAATGCACTCTGGAACAGGTAGATTTAATCGTATAGTTATGAGACCAATGAGTTTATTTGAAAGTAAAGAATCAAATGGTAAAATATCATTTCTTGATCTATTTAAAAATCCAAATATGGATATTAATGGTATTCAATCTGATTTAACTATTGAAGATTTAATTTTTGCAGCATGTCGTGGTGGTTGGCCTGAAAGTTTAAGTAAAGATGATATTGAAGCACAATTATTTGTTGTGCAAAATTATATTGAGAATATTACTAATATTGATGTTTCTGGTATTGATAATGTTAGACGTGATCCTAAGAGAGTTGAAGCGATATTAAAGGCATATTCACGAAATGTTTGTACATCTGCATCTGATGAAACATTACTAAAAGATATTAGGGGCAGATTTCCAAAAATGACTCACATTACATATAAAGAGTATTTTAATGCTTTAAGTAGGTTATTTGTTATTGATGAGATAAATAGTTGGAGTCCTAATATTCGATCAGCATCAGCTATTAGACAAAGTAATAAAAGGGCATTTATAGATCCTTCAATTGCGGTGGCATGTTTAAATTTAAGTCCAGAATATTTATTGTTTGATTTAAAAACATTTGGTTTCATTTTTGAAAATTTATGTATAAGGGATTTGAAAGTTTATTCTTATGCAGAAGGTGGAGAAGTCTCATATTATAGAGATAAAACTGGTTTGGAATCTGATTGTGTTATTCATCTGAAAAATGGTGATTATGCTTTAATTGAATTTAAATTAGGGCGAGATAAAATTGATGATGGTGCAGCTAATTTAATAAAATTAAATAATTTAATTGAAGATGCGATAAAAAAAGATAGGGTTAAAATGAAGAAACCAAAATTTTTAGCAGTAATTACTGGTATTGAAAATGCATACACTCGTGAAGATGGTGTTAAAGTTTTACCTATTGGTTGTTTGAGATAAATTTTTCTTGTTGAGGAAATTAGTAGGAATTTTAATAAATTTTTAGAATAATTTTTTAAGGTAAGACTCAAATAACCTTATATTTTTGTTTTAATGTTATATTTTTTTGTTCATATCTTCTTTTATTTTAGTTTTATTAGTAAATTCATATATTTTTATTAGTTAAATATATATGTAGTTATTCTTTTTTCTTATTTTTGTCGTGTTTTTTTAGGAGTATTCTTAATTTTTTGTGGTTTGGATAATTTTTTTCAGTACTTCTTAATTTGTAATACTTTTAAGAATTTTAGTAATAATTATATTTTAGTATTACTTTTTTTAATTTTTGTAATACTATTTTTTGGGATTCTGAAAGTATTACTAATTTAATAAAAAATAATACTTTATTACTAATTTAATTAAAAGTAATACTTTTAAAAGTATTACTAAATAAATAAAAAATATTAAAAAAGTAATAAAAAATTAAATAAAAATATTAAACCTTAAAAATAAGAAAAAAACTAAAAAAAACAATAACTACATATACATCAAACCAAATAAAAACATAAACCTTGACAAAAAAATAAGAAAAAAACTAATAAGAACTCATAAAACTAACTTTCAACTTATTCTTCATACGCTCACGATCAACATGAATATACTTATCCGTAGTCTGACTATTACTATGACCAGCAATACTCTGAACCTCAGCAACAGTCAAAATCTCAGCATAATGACTCAAAGCAGTATGCCTCAATATATGCACAGACACATTCTTACCATAATCAACCGGACACTCCAAACCACCATCAAAAACACGGTCATCAGTAAATCTAGCATATTTTTTAACAATATCCTGAACAGCACGCTTACCAATACGCTTACCAGACTGATTCAAAAACAACTCCTCACGAGACTTCTCCAAACTAGCCTTCTTACGCTGAACAATAGGTCGATAAACACCCTGAAGATTCTTACGAACCTTCGAAATACGCTCACTAAACATATCATTCAAACTAACCAAAGTATCATACGTAATAAAAGTAGTACGATCCTTACTCTCTCCCTTAGTAGTTTCAGCCCTTAAATGAACCTCAATAACCTCATCAACATCATCAGGCAAAATATAAAAACCACGATCATCTAAAGGAACCTGAATATCAGACTTATTTAAGTTCACCAACTCTTTTAAACGAACACCAGAATCCAAAAACACAGAACAAATAGCATAATCTCTTTTATTACCTTTTAAACTAATAGTATCTAAAAAATACCTACTCTGCTTCCTAGTTAAACTTATTTTCTCAATACGCTTCTTAGCAGTCTCAGGATCCTCAACCTTAACCTCAATAATATCCTTCATCTTTATAGTTTCATGTTGCAAGTCTTCCTGAACTTCCTCAGAATTAATAAATTCAAGAATATTCATCATATAAGTCTTAACAGTAGTCCTCTTATTACCTCTCTTCTTTAAACAATACCTACGATACTGCCTTAACTGCTTTTTAACATTTTTATTAGTTAATTCATCAATATTATTATCATCTAAGAATTCTATGAACTTATTAATATTAAAATGCTGCTTATTCATAGTTTCTTCAGTTAAATTCTTAATTTCCTGCTTTTCTTCCAAGTATTCATCTAAATACTGAGGTAATTCTTCAGTTTCTATCATATTATCATTTCAATTTCCCAAATTTATACATATTCTATATTTTTTTAGGATTAACTCTTCTCTTAGATTTTTTTAAGGATATCTTAATAAATTCTATTTAATCTTGTTTCACATATTATATTATTTTTTGACTTTATTTTTCTTTTTTAGACTCTAAAATTTTCTTATTATCATGTGAATTTACTTTACTAATAACAGATTTTCCAGTATTTAATTCTAATTCTTTTCTAGCATTACCTGCAATATTTCCTCCACGTTTTGCTATATTTCGACTTTCTTCAAATCCATCAGGGTTTTCAACTTTACTTATTTCGGTGGTAGATGCTTCTGCTAGTCTGTTAAGAATTAGTTCTATGTCTGTCATATTGTCTCTTAATCCTTCTTTTTTAAGACCTTTATACTCTTTATATTCTTTTGTTGTCATTCCAGACCATGCATTACTAATATCGTCAGTTAGTATTACATATTCTATTCCTTCTTTTACTCCTACTCGATTCCATTCTGCTGTTAATTTGTTTCTAGTGATTGTTGCTTGTAATCTTTCTTCAATCCATTTTTCACTATATCCTTTTTTACGATAGGTTTCTACTGCTCTTTCAAAGGCTTTTTGTGGGTCTGCTATTTCATCTAGTCTTTCTTGTCCTAATTGTGCTAGCCATTGTTTAAATGGTTCTGCATTTGGTGATGGTATTGATTGTATAATTCTTAAT
>CAYSIF010000070.1:0-6335 GCA_964431035.1 uncultured Methanobacteriaceae archaeon
ATTTATAAAAATTGGAAAAAAGAATTTATACCAAAAGTTTGGTAACTAACTATAAGAGATTTTTCTATCATTAAAAAATTATAATACTATCATTAATTAATTATATGCATAAAAAAAATCTTGTTACAATCACACCAATAAAAACTCCAAATAATCCCCCTATTAGTAAGGATTGTTTGAGGGATTAGTAATACAAAAAGTATTGATTAAAAAATAGAAGTATTGAATATAGTAAATAATAATTTATAGTTAATTTGTCTTAGTTGACCTGAAATTTGGAGGATACTCTCAAAAAATAAGCACCATCCATTCATCCATTCAAATAATAAAAACATCCAAATACTTTATAATTAAACATTATTGAAGGATATTTTAGTATTTCTAAAAAAATAATAATAAAACAAGCATAAAATAGAGCAATATAAAAAAATAAACAACTAATTCTTAAAAAAACACACAATAATACAGAAAAAATAAGATACACAATAAAAAACAATATCAAATCAAAAAAAAGAATAAAAAAAGAAAGATGGGAATAAAAATAATCCTCATCATCTAAAAAATAAAATATTTTAAATATTTAAGCTCTGTTAACTGTTAAAGTTGTGCTTGTTTCTGCAGGATCATAGTGTGCTGGAACTGTGCTTCCTTTGAACTTAATGTCTGCAGTGTATTGACCTGGAGCTAATTCGATAGGCATGGTGATTTCACCATTGTAATCTGTTACGAAGTAACTGTAGGTTTTACTTGCACCACTACTTACACGAGTTAATGTAACTTCGATTGTACCAACAGGGTAACCAACTAATGGTTGACCAGCATTGTTAGTGAATTTAGCTGTGAAATTACCAACAGTACCATAAGTTCCAACATATGGGGAAGTAGTTATGATAACACTGGTTTCGTTGGTAGGTTGTGTTCCGTTTTTAGTTACGCTAAATGGAGTAACAGGACTTTCACTTGCGTTGTAGGTTACGTTGGTGGAAGGGATTGTTACGCCTTCGAAGGTTGCGTATGCTGTGTATTCACCTGCACCAAGGTTAATTGGGAATTGGAATTCTCCATTGTAATCTGTGGTGGTTGTGTATACTTTGCTTGCTCCGTCACTTACACGAGTTAAGTTTAAGAGAATGTGCATACCAATAACAGGAGTACCGTCTTCAAGTGCTAATTTACCAACTAAGCTTTTACCTGCGCCTTCAGTTTCATTGAAAGGTTCAATAGTTAAAACAGTAGCATAAGTAGTGTTAGTTACAGGTTCAGGACCTGGGGAAGTACCGTTAACATTAATACTAATTAAAATAGGATCAACATCTGCTGGGAAGTCAGCACTAGCTCCATTATATACGATACCTGCGTAGTATTCACCATCAGGTAATGTACCGAAGGATGCAGCGAAAGATCCATCTTCAGCAACATCAGCTGAAACAGTAGCAACAACACTAGTAGGATCTTCAGGATCTGTCATTATTGCAACTGCAACTTTTCCACCTGTAGTGTTAGTAACAGTACCTTCAACAGTTACAGGAGTGTTGTTGTAAGTAGTGATATTTTCTGCAATAATTTCACCTTCTTCTTTTTGAACAATAACAATAACTTGTACCTCGTTAGATACTTCGTTACCTTCAACAAAGAATGTGTATACAATAGGATCTTCATCAGCATTGTATGCTAAATCTGCTAAGTCAGCTACAGGAATACTTGCAATACCATTAACAACAGGAATTGTGTAATCTTCTTCACCTGCATTAGGGTAGTAGGTTAAGTTTCCATTGTATGGTGCAATAGCACTACTGTTACTTGCGAGAGTTAAATTAAATCCAATAACATCATCAGAACTTATAGTGTAAAATATAGGTTTAGTGACATTAGTATTTAAAATGTAAGATTGAACAGCATAAACCATTACAGGTAAATCTGCTTCAGCAGGCATGTATTCATCTTCTTCATCAACATAACTGAAAGTTACAACTTGAGGTTCATCATCAGCATCTAAACCTAAATCAGTTAAATTGAATTTTCCAACACCGTCAACTAAAGTTACTACGGTATCAATTGGTACATCATTAACACTAATACTTAAAGTAGTGTTTAATTTAAGAGTTTTAGCTTCTGCACCAGTTGCAGGTTTGTCTGTTAATGTTATAGTAACTACAGGTCCTTCTTGACCATAATTAAACTCAGCAGTAGCAGGATCTACTGTTAATTTAGTTCCTTTTCTTATATATAAAGGAACATTAACACTACTAGCTTCGTAATTACCAGTAGGATCAACATAACTAAGACTTACATAGTAACCGTCTTCAACATCATCTGCATCAACAGTAACTAAATCTTCAGTATAATCAACTTCTAATGCTTTTACAGCATTACCATCTTCATCACGTAAAACAGCAGTAATTGTACCATCAGCTACATCAATTCCAAGAGGAGTAGCTTCAGTTAAAACAGCAAACTCAATAGTTGCGTCTTCATCGTCAACAACATACACTGGATTAGGATCAGCATCAATTTCTGTTTCAGCAGCTTCAACAGTGTAAGTTAAAGCTACACTATTAAATTCATAATTAGCTTTAGCAGCTGAAACTGTAACAAGATAAGTACCAACAGGTAATTCATCACCATCATCAATGGTCATTTCACCTTCAAATACTTCATCTTCAGCATCATAATCTAAAGCATCAATAACATAAGATACACCAGTAGCTTGATTAATTGCTGTAACAATTACAGTAGGTAAGTCCAATGCCTCAAACTCTTCATCAAAAGCTACAGCTAAAGTTGATGGATCATCAAAAGCAGCTGTATCTTCATCTAATTCAGCAGCAAGAGTTACATTAATACCATTAACAAGTAAAATAGTTTCAGTATATGCATAAACAATAGTAGGATCAGTATCATCATATAATTCTACTACTACATGATACGCACCAGCAGGTAAAGAAACAGGAGTGTCATCTTTATCTAATACTGTTTCTACATCATCTATTACAAATATACCTTCTAAAAAGTCAATATCAGTTTCATCAATAGTATATTCACTATCATCCTCAACATTTGTAAATGTTACACTTATAGTTGCAGTTGCTGGGATTTCAGTTTCTGTATTTTCAATAACAGTACCATTATAACTTATGACATCTTCAAAATCGATTTCTTCTGGTTCATCAACTATTACAACTTCATATAATGAAACATAAGTAAATGGAACAAATAATGTAGTCTCTTCTCCAACTGTAGATACAATATTATTAGTCTCATCAATTGCATATGTTGCAGTTGCTGTAGCAGGAACAATAATACCTAAGTAATATGTTTCTCCACTAGTTAAAGCTGTAGCACCATCAGTTATACTTAAAGTTCCTTTAAATACACCATCACCAGCATCAGTTAATGCAGTAGTATCATCAACTACAACACCTGGTATAGCACTTTCTTCATCATCACTAGAATAAACACTAGTATCAAATTTAATGCCATCAGATACAATAGGTGTAGCATCAGGAACATAAGTTCCTTCATAAGATTTTGTGGATAATCCATCAGTCACAATTGTTACCTCAACAGCATTAGCTTCACTAGCCGCAGTATCTAAATCTGCAGTAGCTTGGGTAACATTTATATCGGATGCATCAGAGATTGTAATATCTGAGTTTCCACCATCGTAATCTGTCGCAGAAACTGCTCCGATTGCTCCGATCATGAGGACCAATAAGATTAAAAATAAACTTAAACTTTTTAAGTTTTTCTTAAACATTGTTTTCTTGTCACCTCAAAATTTTAAAAATTTCAATTTTTTTTGTTTATTTAATTGTTTTAGGTTTTTCTAGAAAAAAATAAAATATTAAATAAACCCATATTTTTCCCAAAAAAAGGTTAAATAGACTTTTTTGGTGGTGTTTTATGTTTACCCTTTTTATAAAAAAATGTTGAAAAAAAAGATAAAATAAATATCCATTTAATGAAAAAATAAGTTTACTTTCATATTATATTTTCTTATATTTCAAAAATCTTTGATTTTTTCTATACAAAATAGTTCTTTTAAAAAAATTTTTTTAATAAACACATAGTAATCGTAATAAAACATATATGAAAAATTTTTCATATGTTTTTATTAAAAACATACCTCATAACTCCAACCTAACACAAAAATTATAATAAAAACAAAACCCTTAAAAATTTACTAGTAAAAAATAATTAAAAATATAAAATAAGTAACTAAAAACTTTCAAATGAACTAAAAACTAAAAATAAATTGGTAAATTTTGTAAATATCAGAAATATATCATATTAAGTCCAAAATAATAAAAAATCAACATTTTTGATAAAAGATTTTTTCATAAGTTTTATATAGTAATAATTATAATAAGTTAAATTAGCATAGTAGGGAAACTAATATTTTATTTTCATGTTTTTAATAAAAACATATGAAAAATTTTTCATATATGTTTTATTACGATTACTATGTGTTTATTAAAAAAATTTTTTTAAAAGAACTATTTTGTATAGAAAAAATCAAAGATTTTTGAAATATAAGAAAATATAATATGAAAGTAAACTTATTTTTTCATTAAATGGATATTTATTTTATCTTTTTTTTCAACATTTTTTTATAAAAAGGGTAAACATAAAACACCACCAAAAAAGTCTATTTAACCTTTTTTTGGGAAAAATATGGGTTTATTTAATATTTTATTTTTTTCTAGAAAAACCTAAAACAATTAAATAAACAAAAAAAATTGAAATTTTTAAAATTTTGAGGTGACAAGAAAACAATGTTTAAGAAAAACTTAAAAACATTAAGTTTATTTTTAATCCTTCTAGTCCTCATGATCGGAGCAATCAGCGCAGTATCCGCAGCAGATGCACAAGATGTTGGATACTCAGATATTACAATTGCTGATGCTTCAGATATTAATGTTACTCAAGATATTACAGATTTAGACACAGCAGCTAGTGAAGTTGGTGATGTTGAAGTAACAATCGTGACTGAAGGAACATCTAGTGGATCTTATCAAGGGGTTTATGTTCCTGATGGAACACCTATAATAGAAGAAGAAGATGCTGATGTTAAATTTGACGGTAAAGTCTATGTTGATGATGAAGGTACCAATTTAGAAAATGTTGTTGTTAAAGATAATGTTTTAATTAGTGATGATGAAGGTACTTTTGTAGGAACTTTAGAGATAACTGATGGTGCTGAAACTTTAGTTGATGGTGAAACATATTATGCTGGAATACTTGTTCCTGCTGGTTCTCAAGCATTATATTTTACTGATAGAGGTATCCTATTAAAATCAACTGTTAAAGAGGATACTGTATTATATGTTCCATTCACTTATGTTTCATTATATGAAGTTGAAATAACTGAAGAACCAGAAGAAATCGATTATGGAGATGACATAAGTTATAATGGTACTGTTACTGCAAATACAGAAACTGATATCCCAGATAATGCACGTATAAGTGTAGTATTTACAGGCGCTGACCATAATATATATACTATTGATGATATTACTTTTGCAGATGGTGAATTTGTAATAGATAATGTAGAAAAAGTATATGATGCGGATGACAATCCTGTTATTTTACCTGCTGGTGTATATACTGTGGTAGTATCATTATATAATATCGTAGATGGTACTATGGTTTATGTTTATGCATATGATGAAACTATTTTAGTTGTTAATGGTATTAATGTAACTCTTGCTGCTGAATTAGATGAAGATACAGCTGCTTTTGATGATCCATCAACTTTAGCTGTAGCTTTTGATGAAGAGTTTGAGGCATTGGACTTACCTACTGTAATTGTTACAGCAATTAATCAAGCTACTGGTGTATCTTATGTTATTGATGCTTTAGATTATGATGCTGAAGATGAAGTATTTGAAGGTGAAATGACCATTGATGATGGTGATGAATTACCTGTTGGTACTTATCTTGTTACAGTTTCAGCTGCTAAAGCTAATTATGAATTTAATAGTGTAGCTTTAACTTACACTGTTGAAGCTGCTGAAACAGAAATTGATGCTGATCCTAATCCAGTATATGTTGTTGATGATGAAGATGCAACTATCGAGTTTGCTGTTTTAACTGAAAACACTCCAGATCTTGATGTAGATGCTGGTATTACTGCTGTTTTACGTGATGAAGATGGTAATGCTGTCAAAGCATTAGAAGTTAATTATGTTGAAGGTACAATTACTGTTGATGCTGAGGATGTTGAAGATGGTTACTATGTAAGTATTGTTTATGCTGGTGATAGTGGCTATGAAGCATCTAGTGTTAATGTTCCTTTATTTATAAGAGAAGGAACACTTCTTACTGCAACACCT
>CAYSIF010000071.1:0-5996 GCA_964431035.1 uncultured Methanobacteriaceae archaeon
TTATAAAAATTGGAAAAAAGAATTTATACCAAAAGTTTGGTAACTAACTATAAAAGAATAAAAGAGAAAAAATATATTTTAATTTAAATTATTAATGTCCTTTAAATAAATTATATTGTCACATAACTTATCTAAAAGTCTTTTATCATGACTAACAATTAAAACTCCCATATTTCTCTCTTCAGATATTTTAACAACACTTGTTAGAATTTGTACTTGTGTTATAGCATCTAACATAGTAGTCATTTCATCAGCAATTAAAAATTTAGTTTTTGGATTTAATGCTCTTAAAACAGAAAATCTTTGTAATTCTCCTCCTGAAAGTTCATTAGGCCATCGGGTAAACCAGGATTTTTGTATTCCGAACTCTTCTAAAAGTTCATCATCAACATTCCAAGATTCATCTAAAACTTGTTTCATTTTCCATTTAGGATTCATAGTTTTCTCAGGATGTTGATATATTAATTGTACTGGATTGAAACCTTTAATCTTGTGAGGATTAATTATATTATCATCTATTTTAACATTTCCAGTATATTGTCTGTTAAATCCTGTTAAAATTTTACATAATGTTGATTTTCCAGAACCACTATCACCAAATAATCCTAATATTTCACCAGATTTTAAGCTAATATTAACGTCTTTTAAAACCCAGTTTTCATTGGATGTGAATTTTTGGCTTTGGTATTTAAAACTTAAATTTTCACCTTTAAGTTCCATTTTTTATAAACTCTCCTCTTTATTATCTTCATTTATGTTTAGAGTTGTGGAATTTTCTGAGTTTTCTAGTTCTTCTAGTGTTAAAAAGCATCTTACTTTAATGTTATCACCTATGTCTTTTAATTCTGGTGTTTCATTAGAACATTTTTCTAGTTTATGTGGGCATCTTTGATAGTAAGGGCATCCTTTTTTTATCTCATCAGTTAATGGTTGATGTCCTTTTGTTAGATGGAATCCATTTTCTGGAAGTGCAGAGTATAATGATTTTGTATATGGGTGTAATAGTTTATTCCCATCAATAAATGAAGATATTGGTGTATCTTCAATAACATATCCTGCATAAAATATTGCTATACGGTCAGCTATTTTTAATGCAGCATCAATATCATGTGTTATTAATAAGACACCTACATTTTCCTTAGCCATATTTTCAAAATATGATAAGGTTTCTTTAACAGATTTTTCATCTAAACCAGGTGTAGGTTCATCAGCAATAACAAGTTTAGGACTTGACATCAATGCTGTTGAAACTAAAACACGTCTAGCCATACCTCCAGATAACTGATGAGGCAACATATCATCAACTTCAACACCTAAATTATACTTCTCAAATATTCCACGCTGTTTAACTTTATATTCCTCTTTTTTATCCTCAGGAACATCTCCTATAACTTGATCTGAAATTTTCATTAATGGATCTAAAAAATTAACAGACTGCGGAACAAGAGCAATATCTTCACCCCTCAAACTCTCTTTTAACTTTTCAGTCATCTTCTGATTTTCAAAATACATATCTCCCTTCTGAATAGCATTCTTTGGAAGTATGCCTAAAATAGAATGAGCTAAAAGACTTTTACCAGAACCACTAGAACCTAATATTGCAACAATCTCTCCCTCATGAATATTTAAGGATAAATCACTAATAACTTTTATAGTCCTTTGTTTTAACCCTTTATTATATTGTTTAAATGATATTGATATATTCTCAACATCTAATAATATATTTGACAAAATTAACCTAACCTCCTATTAATATTTAATCATGAGCACTAGTTGGATCTAAAATCTTCTTAATATTCTCACCAATTAAATCAAATAATAAAACAACAATCAATAAAGATATACCTGGGAAAATAGCTAACCACCAATTTCCTGTTGCTAAATACTTCATAGATTCAGATAATATAATACCAATTGCAGGTTCATGTGGTGATAAACCAAAACCTAAAAATGTCACACTCGCTTCATGCATAATTGCATGAGGGAAAATCAATATTGTTCCAACAATAATCTGAGTTACAATTAATGGTAAAATATGTGTTCTTGCTATCCATAATTTGGATTTTCCAAAATTTCTAGAAAGCTGAACAAACTCTGAAGATTGTATCTGTTTAATTTCTGCTCTTAAAACTCTTGTTAAGCTTGTCCAATGAGTAAATGCTACACCCATTATAACACCAAACGCTCCACCTCCAAGAGCAATAGAAATTAAAATTATCAATAATATATGAGGTATAGATAAAAATACATCAACTAACCATGCTACAAAACTATCTAAATATTTATTTACACTTGATAAAATCGCAAGAAGAATTGCAATAATTGAACTTAATATTGATGCTCCAGCACCAATTTGTATACTTAAACCTAAACCTTTAACAGTTCTTTCAAACATGTCCCGACCCATCCAATCAGTTCCAAATAAATGTTCAAAGGATGGAGGTTGATTCATAATACTAAAATTAGTTAAAATATTAGTAGAATCTATTAATAAACTACTAATAACTATTAATAGTAATAATAGTGCAGTTAATCCGATAATTAGTAGGGTTTTTGTTCTTAAATTCATTGAAAAAGGTGTTTTATTAACTTTTGAAGTTTTATTCATTGTTCTCACCTTCTGCAATTCTTGGATCTACGAATTCATAAATCACATCTGCTAGGGTATTACCTACATATACAAATATTGCACTACAAATTACTATTCCAAGTAATAATGGAACATCACTTCTAAGTCCTGCAGAAACAGCTGCTTGTCCAATACCTGGATATGTGAATACTTGTTCAACTAGAACAGCTCCTCCAAATAATTCACTAAAACCTAAAAATTGTAATGTTATTGCAGGTAGAAGTACATTTCTAATTCCGTGTCTTTTTATTAAGTTCCAACCTTTTTCTCCTCTTGATTTTGCAAATAAGAAATAATCTTTAGTTTTTTCTTCAATTAATTTGTCTCTTGTGAATAAGGTTATTTGTGCAACTCCAAGAATACTTAAAGTTACTGCAGGTAGAATTAAACGGTTTAACCATTCCCATATTGTAACATTTTCACTTAAACTTCCAATTGGAACTCCTAATCCTGTTGGGAACCAACCTAAATAGATACTGAATACCATTAGTATTATTAATGCAACCCAGAATGTAGGTGCAGATTGTAAAATGTAACAATATACTTTTATGGCTTTATCTATTATTGTACCTTCTTTAAATCCTGCAATAATTCCTAGTATGAATCCTAATATTCCTGATATTGCCCATGAACTTAACATAAGAACAAGGGATGCTGTGAATCTTTCCATAATAACTTGTGTTACTGGTATTCTGAAGATTAATGAGTTTCCAAAGTCACCATGTAAAATATTACTGAACCAGTTAATCATTTTACTGGTTATTGGTTCATTAACTCCCCAGTATGCTTCAAGTGCTGCTATTTGTTCAGGACTTGCTTGAATATTTGATATGTATGTTTTTACAGGGTTTATTGGGGATAAATCTATTAGTAAAAAACTTATGATAATAACGAAAAGTATGAGAATTAGAAACCTTATGAATTTATAACCTAAAAATTTTATTAGTTTTTCTTTATTTATCATTTTAAAGTTTCCTTTTTTGGATTGTAATTAGTTTAAAAAAAAGTTTTGTATAAGTGAGAATCTTTTTTTTATTCTCACTTATGATAAAAAAAGTTGTTTTAAATAGGGTTTAACTATTTATGGATTTTACTCTGTGCCAGTCGTAGATATTACTGAATATATCTCCTCCGTGTGGTTGTAATAATGCTGTGTCGTTAGAGATATCAAGACTGTCATCAACGAAGTATCCGTATCTTATTTCTCCAATCCATAACCACGCTGCATCTCCTTGTGGAGATATTCCATTGCTTCCGTCCCATACTGCATTAGACCATTCGCTGTATGCACTTTCTAATGGTAGTGAGAATGCTGCATCTATGTGGGAATCTACTGCACTGTTGTTAACCATTGCTGGGTTGTTGTATCCTACTCCTCCTTGATCACTGTAGTATTCTGACCATATTCTGGATGGGTCGGTGCTTCCGAATCCCCATACGATACATTCGGAGTTTTTAAGTGCGTCCATTTCGTCCCAGTTTGAACCAGTTGCATTAATACTTATTCCCATATTTTTTGCTTGTTCTGCAACAGATACTGCTATTGCTTGTCTTTCAGGTGCGTCTGATGGATAGTATATGTTTATTTCTGCTCTAACTCCATTTTTCTCACGTATTCCATCACCATCAGAGTCTACCCAACCTGCTTCTTCTAATGTTTGATTTGCAAGTGCAATGTCTCCGTCTTCGATTTCTGTTGCATCATTTGCCCATGGTAATTGGTGTGCAATACCGTCGAAGTTTGCAACTCCTAAACCATTTAATGCTCCTTCTGCTGTGTCTTCTCTGTTAATTCCGTAGTTTAATGCTTTACGTATTGCAATATCTGCGGTTACATTGTTTCCTATTGGGTTTCCATCTTCTGTTACTTGTCCTGTATTGTTGACTACTGGTAGGCTTATTCCTCTAACATCAATGGAGTCCATTAAAACCATGTGGTATCCATCTACACTTTCTTTTGCATATGTTAGTGGTACTGCTACAACGTCTGCTTCTCCATTTTTAGCCATATTGAATGCTGCATCGTTTTGTGCGAATAGTATGGTTAGTCTGTTAAATTCTGGTTGTTGTCCGTAGTAGTTTTGATTTTTTTCTAGGATTACTTGTTGTCCTTTGTCCCATTGTACGAATTTATATGGGCCTGATCCTACTGGGTTGCTTCCGTATGTTTCGTTGTTATAGGAATCGCTTGGTACTATTCCTATGTATGCTAGTTTGTCTCTGAATGTTGAGTCTGGGTTTTCTAGTTCGAATTTAACTTGGGTGTCGTTTACTGCGGTTGCATTTACCATGTTGGATAGGTCTAGACTTGCACCGGAATCTCTTGCTGCATTGAATGTGAATGCTACATCTTCTGCGGTTAGTGGTGTGCCGTCTGTGAAGTTGACATCGTCACGTATGTCTACAGTAAATGTTGTATGGTCACTACTTTCTTCGATATTTGTTGCTAAATCGTTTCTGTAGGACATGTTTCTGTCCATTTTTATTAATGTACTTTGTATAAGGGGTTCAGCATAGTAATTCCATCCGAGTATTGGGTCGAATCCTGTTTCTGGTTCTCCACCGTGGCTGTATGCTGCAACTACTAATTCGTCATCTGCTCTAGTGGTTGTTGAGCCTCCTAGTACTAATGCACCAACTATGATTGCAAGAATAACTACAATTATTGCTATTATTGCTATTTTTTTCTTTTCCATTGCATCTTTTCTCCAAATTTGAAAAATATAAAAAAATTGTGTAGTATGGTATTAATAATCTTCGGAGGTATTTTTTTGTGCTATTGTTATTGTGATTTGATTTGTTTTTTTTATTCCGTTTTTTAGAGAATTAAAAGTAATACCTTATTAAGAATTATTAATACTCATAATACATGTAATACCCTTTATAGTAATACTAATATATATCTTATTATTACTAATTTATTCAAAAACACAAAAAAAGTATTACAAAAAAATCTAAAAAACCAAATCAAACAACCCATTCAACAAAAAACCCATAAAAACCACCAAAAAAACAATACAAAGCAAAATAAAACAATAAAAACAATAAAAAATGTTACACGCTAAAAAAAATAACAAAAATAAAGAAAAACAACAATAAAATAAAAAGTATTAATAAATACACATTAAAAACTTATACATAAAAAGATAATAACAGAAAAAAATAATTTAGTTTAATCTAATTCCTATTTTTTAAAAATCTTAAATATTATATTATAGTTTCAATATAATTATTAATATATTAATTATTTTTAAGCAATATTAAAAATTTAAAGGTTATATAATATTATGTTTATTAAAATTAGAAGAGATACATTAATGATTTTGCTTTTAGCATTTTTATTAATTGTTTGTGGAAGACTTATTAC
>CAYSIF010000072.1:0-5988 GCA_964431035.1 uncultured Methanobacteriaceae archaeon
CTTTATGAACACCAGTTTTAACAAGGTTAGACCATTTAGGTGCACTAACTTTATCATTTTTCTTTAGTTCTTCTGCAACATATTTGATTAATACATCTGCAGGAACATCATATACAGTACTCATTATATTTCTCCGTATTATTTTTTATTTTTCAAACATGCTAAAATCTAAAATTTATAATTAAATCTAAGACTGGTGTCTGTAACTCTAGATATTAATTTAATTTAAGATTTTTTATAAATAATAGCAACATGGCCTCTAGTATCAATAAGTTCGGATTTAGTTTGATTGACTATGTCACTAATGTAATCATCTTTATTTTTTGCTATTCCTCTAGCAAATTTTATTCTAACAATCTCATTGTCTTTCAACTGGCGTTTTATTTCTTCAATAACATTTTCATTAATGCCAGCTTTACCAATGTTTATTGTTATTGCGGAAAGACTTCTATTCATTATCTCTTTTTTTGTAAGAGTCAATTTTAGCTCTCCTTTTAGATTTTTTTTCCTTAATATATGGAATTTTCATAATATGGCCGCATTCTTCACATTTAATATTTATTTTTTCATTTATAAGCCGGATTGAAGAATTATGGCCTGGTTGAAGGAACTTATAACATTTTTTACAATATCTTCGGTTCCATTTTTGAGGAATTTCAACATTATACTTCTTGGATATATTTCTAGCTAACTCGACATATCGATGAGACCGTTCTGGATGAATTTTAATTTCTTCTTCCGCTTGAGTAAAAAGAATATCCATACGCTCTTTAGCTATATCTAATATCCAATTAGGTCGTCTTCCTCGTCTCAAAAAAACATACCCCTCTCATAATTTTATTTTTTAATTGAATAAAAAACAAAATATAAAGTTTATATAAAAATTCAATTTTTCACATATTAAATTACACTATTTACAAGTTTTTTTTACACTAATATTAAAACAAGTTAAAAAAAAATTTAATAATATATTTTAATAGTAAAAAAGTTTTTATTTTCTTACATAAACCAATAAATAGTATAAGAAGAATATTAATCTAAAATATATTTTTTTTATTTAAAAAACCTTTCTATTAAAAAAATTAACTACTTAATAATATAATCAATAAAACTAATATTTCCCACAGGAAAACTCTTTTTATCAAGTATAATATCATAAACTAAACTTAAAACCTCATCAATAGTTAAATCACTAGTATCTAATTCATGAACCTTATCGTCATGTTTTTGATAGGCTTCAACAGAACAAACATCTAACGCTTCAGCCTCTAAATTTTCTAAAATCTTACTTTCAGAATAACCTCTTGATTCAAGTCTCTTTTTAAGAATATCTGGATTTAATCTAAGAATTATACACTTATCACAATAACTACATAAATGAGAAACATGCCCCTCAACAATAACAATACCCTCATCAACATTATCTTTTATATAGTCATTCAATTTATCATCTAAACCTTCAATATCAATAACCTTATAACCTTTATTAGGATCTTCCCCCAAAATCAAATCATGCTCAACAACAAATTCATTAATACTAATAGAAAAAATGTCATCAAATTTTTCACTTAATCTATTAGATAATGTTGTTTTACCAGTACATGGTGTTCCACTTATATAAATTACAGTAGTCATAAAAAAAAGTTTAAATTATTTTTTCAATATTACTCTAAGAACATCCTCATCATGTAACTCATGATCAGGACCTACTTTCTGTCCAGGGAATTTAACAGAATCTCCCCAAATCTTAGCATGTCTAAAATTCTTAACAAACTCACGATGCAATCTACCACATGCCTCAATAACAGTACAACCCTTTCTAAGAATTAAAGGATCCTCCATATCAGCTTTTCTACCTTGAGGTTTAAGATAAACACGTATAAGCCCTAGATTATCAAAAATAATATCACGTAAATTATCAATATTCATATTCTTATCTGCAGAAATAGGAATAAAATCAGGAATAGTTTTCTTAACCTCTTTTAAATAAGCCTCATCAACCAAATCAACTTTATTTAAAAGAATAATCATAGGAATATACATTCTATTAACTTCTAAACAATCAATAAACTGATCAATAGTAACATCATCCCGTATTAAAACAGAAGCATTATGAATACCATACTCATTAAGAATAGATCTAATAGTCTTATCATCTAAATAAGTTAAATCAACAGTAGAAGATACTTGAACGCCACCAACCTTCTTTTTATTAATAGTTACATCTGGACGAGTCTCATTAGGACGAATACCAATATTCCTAAGCTCTTCAATAATAATATTTAAATGCTGAGGATTAAAAACATCCAAAACAATAACAATCAAATCAGCATTACGAGCAACAGATAAAATCTCACGACCCCTACCTTTACCACTAGAAGCACCAGTAATAATACCTGGAATATCAAAAACCTGAATCTTAGCATTATTATGCTCCATTATTCCAGGAATAATATCCAAAGTTGTAAACTGATAAGCACCAACTTTACTATTAGCATTAGTTAACTCATTTAA
The DNA here is from genome assembly GCA_964431035.1 of uncultured Methanobacteriaceae archaeon. GTDB lineage: Archaea > Methanobacteriota > Methanobacteria > Methanobacteriales > Methanobacteriaceae > Methanobrevibacter_A. The sequence continues at coordinate 2,515 of CAYSIF010000072.1, forward strand.
CAAGGTAGACTTACCTACAGAAGGAAAACCAACAAGAACTACAGTAGAATCTCCACTCTTTTTAATACTAAAACCATGACCCTTAGATCCACTACTTTTACGTTGAATAGATTCCTCTTTTAACTTAGCAATTTTAGCTTTTAACTTACCAATATGGTGAGATGTAGCTTTATTATAAGGAGTTTTCTGAATTTCTTCCTCAATTTCCTTAATTTTATCATCAATATCCATTAATAGACTCCTATAATTATAATAAAAATATAACTTATACGATAATTATATTATAAAATAAAATTTTCTTAAAAATAAGAAATAAAGACTAAAACTTTTAATTCAAGTATAAATTTTAAATTTCATACTTTATAAAAATTTTGTACAAAAAAAAGAATGAATAAAAAAAGGTGAAAAAAGGTGGGAATTTAAAATAACTTTTAAATAATTTTAACTAGTCGTGTTCGTATCAGATGATGAAGCACCATTATTAACTTTCCACAATGAAACTCCACTATCAATTCTAACTAATTCATATGCATCTTGTCCATTACCACCTAATAAGAACAATTTAGTAAACATAGAATCAACTAGACGATTATCAATAAGAATAGCATTATAATTATCTCCGTCACCTAAAACAAACAAAGTATAATTACCATCAGAGGCATTACTTATTGAAGCATTTTTAACAAGATAATTATTCTCAATAATCATAATGTTACTTGCTTTAAGAGGATTATAAATCTCATCATCAATTATAATAGTACTATTATTACTATCATAAACAGCTTCCATCTGTCCAGTAGTTTGGTTAGTACCGTTTTCACCTCTATGAATAACAGCATTAAATGTAATTCCATTCTCACTTAATAACGGTATTTTACCAGTATGGTTTGTAGTTATATTTGCAACAGTTGTAGATACCATATATTGTAAACTAGTACTGTTTTGCGCATCAAAGTCCCATGTACCGAAGTAACTCCACCATCCAGCTTTTTGCAACATATCTGAACTTAAAACAACAACTGTTTCTCTAGGATTTTCAGGATGTGAGTATTTCAACACATTATTAGCTTGAGCTTCAGTTAAAGAATAATTATTCATCATAACATTCTTAGCATCATCTCTAGACAATGCTAAAGTGTGTAATAAGATCTCAACAGATAGAGTATTATTTCCACCATTATACTTATTCAACTCAACAGTAGCATTAGTACCACTATTTGCAAGCATTGTGAAAATACCTTTAGATAAATCTAAATTAGACGTGGTCAAAGCACGACCTGTCCAAAATGCACCTTCCCCTGACTGAGAACCCCCATCGAAGTAAGTTTGCTTATCAGATGCAATTTCAAACAGATAACCGAAATCCCACCAAGATTGAACAACAGTATCATTTGGAATAGTATTATTAGCATTAGTCTTAAGATAAGTCATAGAATTCCACATTGGATCACTTGTACCCGGAACAACTTGTTCAGAAGTAACATAAGCTGCACAAACAGTTGGTGAAATTAAAGCTAATGTAATTAATAAAATCGCAACAGTCTTCTTTAAAGATAAATTAGTTTCTTTAAAGAATTTTCCACCATAAATAACAATAAGTGAAATAGCAGCAAGTACAATGAATAATCCTATACCAAACATTAAATTATACTGTATAGCAAATGGGAATGCTATTAAAAATGAACAGAACACAGTAAGAACTGCAAGCACACGTTCATTATCAACTTTTGCTTTAATATAATCAACAGCTAAACCTACAAATATACCATCAACAATACCAAATGGTACGAGCAATACTTGTATAAAACGAGTACCCTGAGTAACAGCTACCGCAGAAATACCAATCCACACAAAGAATGTAGCATAATACAATAGAGTTAATTTTCTATCTTCTTCCTTATCTTCTAATGAGCTAACAGAAGTTAATTCTTTTATTGCAAGATTAAATCTACTACTCTCATCTTTTTTCTGAGATGCAGATTTTCTATTTATTTTAGATTTTTTACCAGGTCTTATTTCTTTTTCATTGGAAGGTCGTAATTTCCATAATTTGAGACTGTATACAGCAAAAACAATTAATGCACCGAATAATGCTATAATTCCACCAATACCGTTTATAACAGATTGTGAACTAGCTAAGAATGCACCATATAAACCTCCAGATAAAAGGTTAGGAACTTGCATCTCTGCAACAGATACCATAACATTCGGGAAAGCAGTTCCAGCTAAACCTTCAGTTGTACCAGCAGTACTTTGTAATCCGAATAAACCAATTGCATCAGTAACTAATTTTCCTACACTGCTTAATCCTCCACCTTGGATTATCATTCCAATAACTCCAACGATAAGAATTAAGACGACTGTGAATAACATTTTTTGGTCTAAGAACCATTTAAATTTATTACTATAATCTCGAATTGATCTTAAAGCTCTTATCTTTAAGATGAAACATAAAATGTAATAGAATATACCAACAAATACTAATAGGAATGCATAGAAGTACCATCCACCCCATGCCATTGAAAATAGTAACAATGATATAACTGTTAATATTCCATAGACAATTCTTGCAATTATATTATCTGACCGCACACTTTCTGTGAAGAATAAAAACGTAAATAACGGGAAAAATACGTTAAACATATCTGTATCGAAAAATCCTGCAAATGTGTGTGAGAAATAATTAGGCCCTAAACATACTAAAATAGCCGCCGTAATAGCACCATAATCATTTGTAATTCTCCGTGTTAATGTATATGCAGGTATAACAGCGATAGCAGATATTAATGCAGCCGCATAAAATGCTACTTCTTTTAATGACATCGAAGTAAACATATTAGCAATATTATATAATCCAATTGCTACCCATGAAATCATAGGTGTCAAACCTGTCGTATCTACTCCATATGGGGAGTTCCTGTGCATATCCATTGGAACACCATCAATCATGGCATCTCCAAAGAATCCATTATCCATATATGATTGTGTTAAACGTAAATTATAATATGAATCCATCTCACTAAAGTAAGGTAAACCATCAACATCTCTGTAATTATCTTGTAAGTCTGATGGGAGTATGCTCAAATCTTGTGCATGAGCTCTAAGCCCAAAAGAGAATGCCATTAAGATAACTATGATAGCTACCGCTTTAATGATTTTCATTGTATTTTCTCTACTCATAAAAATCCTCTAATTAATTTATTTATAAATTAATGCTTTAAAATTTGTTTGTTTATCTTAAAATTTATAAATAATAATCTTATTTTAAAAATTAAGTACAAAGCTTTGTTAAAATTATTAAAATTAAAAGTCAAGTACAAGTTTTATAGTGTTAAATTTGTATTGAAAAAAGTTATTTTAAATTTTAATAATAATATACTTATATAATTTAAATATATATAAAAGTTTCTAAATCTTATCACTGTTAGAAAGTTTAGAAAAAATTTTTGTTTAATGAGCTTATTTTCCATATTT
>CAYSIF010000073.1:0-5892 GCA_964431035.1 uncultured Methanobacteriaceae archaeon
ATATTTAGATTGGTCAAAAAAAAATTATATCAAAATCATGACCCTTCCTCTTTTTTATTAATTTATTTTATTATATGATTTTTTAAATTTTTAGAAAAACTATTTTTTTAATTATTATTATATTTTTTTTAGTATTTGATTAATTTTAATTTTAGATGAGTATTTTATTATGAATATTATGGGAGTAGATGAAGCAGGACGTGGTCCAGTATTAGGACCTATGATAGTAGCAGGAATTGTTATTCCTGAGAGTAAAACAAGAATATTAGAACGTATGGGTGTTAAAGATTCTAAAAGATTAACACCTAAGAGAAGAACTGTTTTATCACGTAAATTACGTAAGATGTTTGAATATGAAACTGTTGAAATAACTGCACGAGATATAGACACTTTACGTGCCAAAGATATTAATTTAAATGAAATTGAAAAAATTGCAATTATAAAAGTTATTGATTCATTAAATCCTGATGCTGTTATTATTGATTCATTAGATGTTAAACCAAAACGTTTAGAACAAGAAGTCAAAAATACTGTAAGATGTGATAATGTTAAAGCAGAACATAAAGCAGATGATAATTATTTACAAGTAGCTGCCGCATCAATAATTGCTAAATGGAAAAGAGATGAAATTATTAAAGAAATAAATGAAGATTATTTAGATGTTGGTGGAATAGGTTCAGGATATCCAAGTGATCCCAAAACCAAAAAATTTTTAACCAATTATACTTACGATGAAATGCCAGACTTTGTTAGACGAAGTTGGAATACTGTTCAAAAAATGAAATAAAAAAAAATATAATTAATTATTTAAAATTACATATAAATTTATTATAAATAATTTAGAAATATAAAATTCAATATATTATTATTTTTTATAATTACTAATTTATAAGAAAAATTAAGAGGAATTACATGATTGTTGAAGCATTAACCAATGGTTTGCAAGCTATCCTAGAAATGTTTCAGAGTGGAGGAATAATAACCTACATTATAACATTTCTAGGGATATGGGGTCTTCTAATATCTGTACAGAAGATATTATATTTAAGACGCATTAGTAAAGTTGATGCAACAGAAATAATGGGAACTGTTACTGTTTCTATGGAACAAGGAGGAGCAATTGAAGCTCTTAAAAATATAAGTCATTATAAAAATCCTGTTTCAAAGATAATTGCTGAAGCATTGAAAATTGGTTATAAGAATAAAACTGAAGTTGAAGAGAGTATGGAGCAGATTTTTATTGTTGAATTAGGTAAAATGACTAAAGGCCTTAATACTCTTAAAACTATTATTGAATTAGCTCCATTTTTAGGGTTAATTGGTACTGTAATAGGTATTTGGATGACATTTAAAACATTAGGAGTTAATCCAGATCCAACAGCTATGGCAGAAGGAATTTATATATCTTTAATTACAACTATTGCAGGTTTAGCTGTTACTATTATTTTATTACCTTTAAATACGTATATTAAAGAATTAGTTGATGATGAGATGGATAAAATCGAATTAGCAACAAAGATGACTAATTGGAGTTATGCTATTGTTAGTGTTAGAGTATTTGAGAAAATGCCATGTGTTCTTGAAGCCTTACGTGAAGCTGAGGGTATTGTTAGTGTTAGAGAACTTGCAGATCAGACGGGAAATATTCAAGTATCATTTAAGCCGAGTATGCTTGAGAAGAGTATAAGTAATATTATTCTTGAGAAATGTGATGTTAAGTCTGAGATAACTGAAAGTAAACTTAAACAATAGAATCGGATATTTTAAGAAGATAAATTCTGAGTTGTTTTTTATGGCAATTGATATAAAAAAACAAAAAGATAAACTTAAAAAAGATGAACCGGAGATTAAATTAGTTCCTTTTATTGATATTTTATTCACTCTCTTAATATTTTTAGTTGTTACTAGTTCATTTGCATCTACAAGTGATATGACGAATACAACAGATGTTGGTGGAACAGGTAAACCGAATATAACAGATACTAGTGGAGATAATGAATATTATTTAATTCCTGTTGCAGGATTGCAAACAGTTACTGTTAATGGCATTGATATGTCTAATTTAATAAGAAATAATGCTATTGGTGTTCACTCGGAAGTTATGGATAAAGGAGAGATTGAGATAAAAACACAGGAAAAAGCTATAATTATTACGATTCCTGATGGTATGGATCCATATACTGCAGTCCATACACCAGAATAACAAAAAAAATCTAAAAATAAAATAAAATTTGGTGATTAAATGTATTTAGGAAGAATAGTTTCTGCAGGTGTTACAGAGGAAGGTAAACCATTTATTGCATATAGAGTTTCTAGTAGATCATTTCCTAACAGACAAGCTGTTGAAAGAGATAGTGAAACAATTGCAATAATACCTAAAGAAGGTTTTGAAACTGATATTTTTGAAAACACATATATTGCATATAATTGTATAAAAATTGTTGGAGATGTTGGTGTTATTTCTAATGGTTCTCAAACGGATGTTATTGCAGATAAAATAAGATTAGGTATGAATATTAAAGATGCATTAGCATATTCATTATTGACTATGGATTATGAAAAGGATGATTATAATACTCCACGTATTGCTGCAGTTGTTAAACCAACAGAAGATTCTTGTGAAGCATATATAGGTATTGTTACTGATGAAAAAATCCTTGTAGATAAGATTAATGAGGGTGAAGCTGTTTATATATCTACTTATGAGTGTAATAATCCTGAGACTGTTAAATTTGATGGTGAAACTTCTGATGATGCTTGTAAGCTTATTTTTGATGAGGGCGTATTTAGTGAGTTTGAGCATCCAGTGACTTCTACTGCAGGAGTTTATACTGGTAAATGGGAGATTTCAACTTTAAATCCTTAAAAAAAAATATAAAATTTTTTTTTATTCTATTTTTTTTCTTTTATTTTTGTTTATTATTTAATTTTTAATGCTGTTTTTTTTATGAAAATTGAGGTTATTGGATTAGAAAGTATACCCTTAGTTAAAGAGGGTGATGATATTAGTGCTCTAATTTTAGATTCCCTTAAAGAGGATAATTTAGAATTAGAAGATGAGGATATTGTTTTAATTGCTGAGACTATTATTTCTAAAGCTGAAGGGAATATGGTTGATTTAGATGATATTGTTCCTTCTGATTATGCTTTGAGTCTTGCAGAGCAGACGGGTAAGGATTCTCGTTTAGTTGAACTTATACTTAGAGAGTCTAATGAGGTTGTTCGTGTTGGTCCTGGTTTTATTATTACTGAGACAAAACATGGTTTTGTTTGTGCTAATTCTGGAGTTGATGAGTCCAATATTGAAAATAATTTAGCTAAGCCGTTACCAGAGAATCCTGATTATAGTGCAAGTATTATTAGGGATAAGTTAGAAACTGTGACTGGTAAGGATTTAGGTGTAATTATTACAGATACTCAAGGTAGGGCATTTCGTTTTGGAGCTGTAGGTACTTGTATTGGTTGTTCTGGTTTGAATCCTTTGTGGAAGAGAGTGGGTGATAATGATTTGTATGGTCGTGAGTTGGAGACAACTGAGATTGCAACAGCGGATGAGTTAGCAAGTGCTGCTTCATTAATTCAGGGACAAGCTGATGAGGGAATTCCTGTTGTTATTATACGTGGTTTTAAAGGATTTAGTAAATTGCGGGATTCTGATAATACTGTTAAGTCTTTGCTTCTTCCTAAGGATATGGATGTTTTTAGAAAATAAGAAAAATTGTTTTTTTATATAGGAAGTTTGTTTTTACTATGACTATAATGGAATATAAGTGTACAGATTGTGGTTTTGAATTTAGAGATGATTCTTTAATATTTTATGTTGAAGATGATGTGCTTGTTGAGGAAAGTTTGACTTTAGAGTCTTCTAAAAAGATGAGTGAATCTGATTTAATGGGATATTTATATATTGGTTATTGTAATAATTGTGATAATTACATTAAAACATATGTTCCTGAGCTTAAAGGAGACTTCGATAAGGATAGTGTTGTTAATAGGATTAATAATTTAATTGATAATTCTAATAGTGATACTAAGATTTTAATTTTTGATTTTGATGAAACTAGTTTTCAAGGTAGAAGAGAGGTGCTTTGTGATAATATTTGTCCTAAATGTGGGGATAGTATGTGTCTTTTGATTGATGAGTTTCATCCATGTCCCAAGTGTGGGAATGATAGTATAATTGATGTTAATGAGTGAAAAGTTTATGATTACTGTTTTATCTGGGGGTACTGGTACTCCTAAAATGTTACAAGGTTTGAAAGAGATAGTTGATCCTGAAGATATTAATGTTATTGTTAATACTGTTGAGAATAATTATTTTTCAGGGCTTTATGTTGCAGGAGATATTGATACTGTAATGTATACTCTTGTAGATATTATTAATGATGAATTTTGGCATGGTATTAAAGGAGATACTTATATTACTAATGAACGTTTGAGGGATATGGGTATGCCTGAGTTGTTACTTATTGGTGATAAGGATCGTGCTAATAAGATTCAGAAAACTCTTCTTTTGAGGGAGGGTTATAGTTTAAGTGAGATTGTTAAGATTCAATGTGAATATTTAGGTGTTAAGTCTAAGGTTATTCCTATGAGTGATGAGGATTCTGATATTAGTATTGTTACTGATAAAGGTGAGTTGAGTTTTCATGACTTTTTAATTAAGGAGCGTATGGAGCCGGAGGTTGTGGATGTTGTTTTTAGTAGTGTTGCTCCTGCACCAGGAGTTATTGATTTGATTCGTGAATCTGATATGGTTATTATTGGTCCTTCTAATCCTATTACTAGTATTTCTCCTATTTTGAATATGGATGGTGTGGTTGATGCTTTGAAGGATAGTTATGTTGTTGCTGTGTCTCCGATGATTGGTGATGGTGCTGTTAGTGGTCCTGCAAGTAAGTTTATGAATGCTTTAGGTTATGAATCTACTGCTTTAGGTGTTAGTAAGATGTATGAATCCTTTTTAGATAAGTTTATAATTGATAATGAGGATGCTGGTTTGAAAAGTGAGATTGAAAAGTATATTGATGAAGTAGTGGTTTGTAACACTATTATGAAAACATTAGACGATAAAAAGAGTTTGTGTGAGAAAATTTTATAATAATATGAAAAAAATTTTATCTTGAATACAATATTTATTAATATAATAAAAGTTAATTATATAATATAATAATATTTTTTTTAGGTGTATATAATATTATGATACAGATGACTTTAATACAAATTGATAACTATGGTCCATGGACTGTTACTCCTAGACCTCGTAACGAATCTGATCTTCAAATTTTACAAGCAGAATTATTTGCTGACGTTCAACGTCAAATAGCTATGAAAAAAGGTTTGGTATTTTTCACAAGATTTGATAATATGTTAGCAATTACTAATGGTCTTAATGAAGAAGATCATTTAAGAATACAAAGATCAATACGTAACCGTTACCCAATAACTATTAGTATGGGAGTTGGAGCTGCAGATACTCCTCATGAAGCTCAAAGATTAGCTACTATTGCTTTACAAGAAAAAGGTGGAGCACAACAAAGTGAAAGAAAAGAAATTTTAGCTGTTGACTCCTTAGTTGAAGATAAAGATAGTTATGTTCAAGTTGCACATGTTGATATTAATAGTGTTACTGAAACTTTAACTGATAAGGAATCTGCTTTTGATACTAGTTTTATGGTTAATAAAGCACAACATTATTTAATGACTAAATTAATTAAAAAAGGAGCTTTAATTTTCTTTATTGGTGGGGACAATTACATGTGCCCATGTAATGGTATGAGTGAAGATGAAATTACTGAAATCTTAAAAGAAATTGATGAAGAGATTGGTATTGGTCTTAAAGCAGGTATTGGAAGAGGAAGAAATGCTGAAGATGCTGCTTATATGGCAGAT
>CAYSIF010000074.1:0-5308 GCA_964431035.1 uncultured Methanobacteriaceae archaeon
GATCACTCAAACGACCCACAATTCTTTGACGATGCTGCTAATTACCTCCAAGCAGCAGGTACGGGGAATATAACACATGATAACACTCTTGTAAAAGCTGTAGATACCATTATTCAAGAAGCCATGGGATTCGTAATGATAGTAACGGCTATCCTGTTGGCAGTTGTATTTATTGCAACGTTGCGGCTGCAAAGCCCGAAAAAGCAATGAGAATTCATTTCTCATTTCCTTTTTTCTAATTAATATATAACAAATATTTTAGAGGAGAAAAAAATTATGGAATCAAATCAAATATCTGGAATATTATCAGTAATTTTAGGATTAATTTTTATAATTTGTCCTATTTTTAGTACTGCAGTATTATCCCTTTTCATTGGATTAAGTTTAGTAATTTTTGGTATAGCATTAATATTAGCTGGATTTTCAGCATTCAATATTATTATCGGAATTCTAGCCATCATAGTTGGGCTGGTATTCGCAGGTAATATAACGGCATTATCATTCCTTTTCGGATTACAATTTTATGTCATAGGTATCATAATTATTTTAGCAGGAATTGCTGGTCTTATTTCAGATTCACAAATATCAAAAATAGCTTCAGTATTGCTTATAATTTTAGGTATAATATCATTTGCTCTTGGAGGATTTTCAATTGACAATCCACTTTTCGCCACAATTCTTATAGGATTGTCTTTAATCATCCAAGGTATAAGATTATACCTAGAATAAATGTTTAATAAAAGTAATCTCTTTTAGATTGCTTTTATTCTTATTTTTTTTAAAAATCGTGTATTACTCTTTTATTATAGAGGAATAATTAATATGAATAAAAAAATAGTTACATTGATTCTTGTTATATTTATTTCCTTTTGCTTTTTAAGCATTGTCGTAGCAGACAATGTTGTAAATAATGATAATGGAAGTAAAAATGACATTAAATTTAGCGACAATTTTAGAGGATTAACTCTTGATTATTCCAAATTGCCTGCAAGTTCAGTAGATGAAATCCAACAGACATCTACATCAGAAATTAATAATTTTAATACGTTAAAGATAGCTATACTCGAATACTACAAACAGAATTCAGCAGGTCAAAATGAAATAAGCAAGAATAGTGAAGCCATTCATGATTTTGAAGATTCAAAATCTACAAGTCAAACCAATAATTTAAATAATGTACTAGATACAAGCAACCCTACAACTACAACCCTGCCAATTGACAATGAAACAAATTCTACAATTCCCAACGATACTGAAGATGAAAATGATACTAATACAACTAATGATACAAATATAACTCCGCCAGTCGATAATGGATCAAATTCTAGAATCCATAATGATAGTGAAGACATAAATCAAACTGATGATATATTTAATGTGACGAATACAACCAACATTACAAATACAACTAACATTACTAATATAACTCAACCAGATGATAATGAAACAAATTCTACATTATTGGATGAATTATATGAATATTTGCTTCTTCTTGCTGATACACTCTATGATATATGGGAGCCTATTATTGATACAATTGTAAATGATATTCTTATGCTTATCAATACTATAGAAGAATTGGTAAATGAGTTTGAAGAATTTATGGCTGAAATTCAGGCTATGATGGATGCAGTTGAACAACTTGTGAATATGCTTGAATCTCTATGGAACCAACTTAATGGGCTTTTAAAATTAATTGGTGTTCTATTAACTGTTATTAACCAGCTTTTAAACTTACTTGGGTCCATATTGAATTTCATTGCAGGACTTATCTCCGCAATTATTTCAATTATACGACAATTGTTAGGATTTGTGTTCGGTTTAATTAATTTCATTGTAGGTTTAATTAATCAAATTGCAGCATTAATTCAAGCGATTTTGGATTTATTAGTATCAATCGGTAGTGCTTTAATTGAAGTTATTAAAAATGCATTAATTATAATAATTGCATTTGTGATTATTACTGTTGGAGCATTTATTTATAATAGAATAAGATAATCCATCTTATTCTTTTCTTTTTTTTATTAATTTTTACCCTAAAAATGAAATTTAGACTAGGGTGTTAATTTTTCAACTGGAATTATATATGGATAATTGTGGTTTGTTGAGATTTTGGAATTTAAAAAGTGAACAATCTTTCTATTTTAATTTATAATATTAAAATTCAAAATATAGTATATGATATTATATTTTTATCTCTTAAGAATGTATATAAATCCTTTTTATATATATTAATAGTTATTTTTATCATTGTTGTTTATTACAATTAATTTAAATTAAAAAAAGTTCTTTAAAATTATATATTTAACATAAGTTACTAATTTTCTTAACCATACTTTAAATAAAAGTGAAACTACTTTACAACACCACAGATTAGGAATAGTGAAACAAAAATTTTATATTTTCTGATTCCTTTAACCAATCCCATAATACTGTTTTGCATAAATTTAATCAATAATTTATACATAATTTAAAAATTCAATTATTTATCATTTTTGATAGTCAATAATAGCAAATATCCTTTTAATGCTTGAAAATGCAGTTTCAATAGAAGCCATCGAGGTACTTATTTTTTTAATAGGTTTTGTTAATAATTGTCCATACATAATAACTGCTAATAAAGTTCCTAACTGTATTTCATTAACTGATAAAAAGTAAACACCTGCCATATAAACTGTTATATTACTCACATTTGTTAAAAAGATTGTAATAGGCTCCATAATATTAGTAACATTTCGGGATTTAATATAGAAGTCAATTACAGTTTGGTTGATTTTTTTAAACCCTTTTTCATGAAATGAATCACGATTTGACAGACCTCTTTCAAAATAGCTCATCAAACGTCCTAAATGCTTTTGATGACCATCATAATGGGCTTTAGATTTATAATCACATAAATAAAAGCAAATGAAATAAACGGGTAATATTACCAGATATATTAAGCTCAATCTAAAGTCTGTCATCAACATCAATATTATTACAAGAATTATTGATAAGATTTGTGCATAAATTTCAGAAAATTTGGAAGAGACAAACTCTCTGATGTTCATTACATCATTGTTTAATCTAGATAAAACTAGACCCTTTGAATTCTCTTGAATGAAATCAGAACCGACAACATCAATCTTATCAAATAATCTCACTCTTAAATTATAAGCTACTTTTTCACCAATAATCCCCATAGTTCTCTTTGGAGGTAATTTAAACAGATATCCTATAGAATATAATACTAACAATAAGGCAAGGTTAGTGTAGATGGCAAAGTCGTTAGATGAATTCATATTAGAACTCAATAAATTAACAGTCTTTCCTGCAACTTTAGGGGCATAAACCATACACAATGTTGATATCATAAGTAAGATCATTGATATTATTGTTTTGGTTTTATCTTCTTTTAATATTCTTCTGAATTTTTGAGTGATGTCTTTTCTTTCAGCCCATAATCCTTTATCCACTTGAGCAATATCCTCTTCAACAATTTTAATTTCTTTTGGAGTATCATTTGTATTTTTAGATTTAATGGTTTTATCTTCCAGATTCAAAACTTCCTCTAAACGCACAGAAGTGGCATATGCACGTGGCCATCTATCAATTAATGTTGGAATAATCGTCAAGGTACTGACGAAGTAAGCGACATATATCAGAATAATGAATGAATCAATAATACTGTCAGTTTCAAAGCCAATTGTGTATCCTGAATTAATCATTGCAAATGTAATCAAAACAATAGCATATAAACCCCATAATAACACAGGTCCAAGGTAATATTGACTTAAAATATATTTAACATTTTTATCATATGAATTCTCACACGCTTTTTCGAATTCAACCTCATACTCCTGTTTTTTAAATGGAATCTTATTAGCAATATCACTGATCTTAGATAAAAATAACAAGTTTAGTTTCCCATATGTCTTTTTTGCTCTGAAAAATATTTTTACAATTTGTTTCATTCTCAAAATTATGATTAAGGCAATAACACTTAGGAATACTAAAAAGAATACTGCATAAGTCCTATCAATCAATGCTATTTCATATAGAACTGCTACGAATGTAACAGGAATTAGTATTAATTGTCCAAGTATTAACACAATAAATCCTTGTTCTGATGCCATTCCTCTGGTTGATCGTGTAACTAACCCTGAAATTTTAAATTTAGCAATTTCCTCACTAGGTAAATTCATCAGAATATGAAAAATTTTCTCACGTATAGTAAATGCAGATTTTGAAGCTACTCTTGTTGAGAGAAAAGAAACAGCATAAATGGAAATCATTACAAAAATAGTATATATTAACATATATAAACCGGATTTGAAAAGCAAGCTAATATTCTGCTTTTTAACTCCAGTTAAAGCCACACTAAATAAATCAATTATTTCCATTTGGAAGAAAGTCTGAATTATTATCAAAGCGAAAATAATTAATATTGTTTTCCATTGGAATTTTAATGCAACACTCAAAAACTTTTTCATACTAATAATATTAGTTTTTAAGTTTAAAATAGATTTTTACTATTAAACCTATTTAAGTATAAAAAAAATATCTGATTTCTTAAAATAATTTTTTCTGAAAACAAATCCAGGTCCTATTAGTCGTAGCCCAACATTAGGATTTTTAAAGAACCTATTAAGTTTTTTTTATAACGACCAAAAATCAAAACACAAATAAAACATAAAAAAAATAAAAGCAAAACAAAAAAAATTACAGAATTATAATAATATCTTATCTTATATTCATATATCTTAAAATTATCCCAATTTTACTCCCTTAGTTGCTTACTTTAAATAATTTTTAAATACTATTATCTATAAAATATATATTTATCAAGTAGTTAATTAATGTGATAAATATGAATTTACGTGAAATTATATTGGATGCTATTAAATATCCTATTAGTGATACTCGAAAATTTTTAATATTCTGTGTTTTAATTATTCTAATGAGTTTATCAACAATTCTCCCATCATATGGACTTAAAGATGGAACTTTAGCAATTATTTTAAGTATTGTAACTTTAATTGTATCATTTATAGTTTTAGGATACTCAGTTGAAGTAATTAAAGGCGGAACTGAAGGTAATAACACACTTCCTGATTTTGATTATGTAAAACAATTTATCATAGGTATTAAAGCATTGATTTTAGATATAATCTATTTCATCATACCTGCAGTTATTGTACTAATTGTTGCTTCTGCAAGTGGACTGTTTTCATCATTCACCAATATAGTATATGTTAGTATTGGTGCTATATCTAATAATACAAACAATTTAACCACAATAATGGCAGCAATTCCTAAATCAACAATG
>CAYSIF010000075.1:0-4903 GCA_964431035.1 uncultured Methanobacteriaceae archaeon
AAACAAGAAAAAAAGAAAAATAAAAACAAAAAACCTTAACTTGATAGCAATGGTTTTATGTGAAATTCTAAAAAAAAGTTGTTGAATTTGAAAAAAATATAAAAAAATATTTAGAGGATTAGGAATAATCCCCTAAAATATTGTAAAATAAGATATTGTTTATTTTTTTTGATTATTTATGCAGTTACAGTAATATCTACTGTTCCAGCAGTTATAGGTTGATAATCTGTTGTTCCTTCGTAAGCAACATCAGCAGTGTATGCGCCAGGAGCTAAGTTGATTGGTAATGTGAATGTACCGGTGTAATCAGTTACAACATCATAAGTTTTGCTTGCACCTGAAGCTTTACGTGTTAATGTAACTTTAACATGTTGACCTGCAATAGGAGTGTCATCAAATGTTGTTAATGTTCCTTCAAAGTTTGCTTCTTCACTTGCAGATTTGGTTAAAGGTTTAACATCTAAAGTGGTTGCTGTACGGTTATCTAATTCTTTAACAACTTTGATTGTTACTGGGTCGGTTTCAACATCATCATAGGTTATATTGTTGAGTGTGATACCATTGTAGGATACTTGTGCAGTGTAGTCTCCAGTTGCTAGGTTTATTGGTAATTGGAATTCTCCGTTGAAATCAGATACTACTTCATATACTTTACTTGCACCTGAGGAGGTACGTGTTAAGTTTACGAGTATGTGGTGACCAACTATTGGGTTTCCATTAGCATCTAATAATAAACCTGTGAAGTTTGCTCCACTACCTTCTTGTACAATAGCAGGTTCAACAACTAATGCGTCTTCCATGAGGTTAGTGTTGTTTTCTACTAAGATGTTTTCAGATCCAGGAGTTTCAATACCGAAATTGTTAACAAGAGTGTTTTCAACAACATCATCATCAGTACTGTTTAAGAGTGCGATTGGTGCTTGACCAGCAGGTATGTAATCCCATCCACTGTATGCTTCAGATAAGTTTCCAGGAGTTATTTCTATTACGTTTTCATTGACTTCTGAGTCAGATAAGAAGTATCCTGCAACACCATATGCTGCATCTCCAATAACATTTATGTTGTTATTATCGATTTGGGAGTCAGCTAAGTTTGTTACTTCGATTCCACGTGCGTTACTTGCAATTACATCAACATCATTGGATGTAATAGCTACGGAATCTGCTATACCATCAACTGCTATACCATAACCCATTCCCACACTTTCAACTGTGACATCGTTGTTATCTATAAAGTTATCTTCACTTAAACCACTTGCATATATTCCTGCACCGTAGTTACTATCAGTTATTACATTTACTTCGTTTAATTGAATGATAACATCACTGATTGTTTCACCGTAAACTGGTGCGTATGCGTCGATACCGTAGTTGTATGTTGCGTTTCCTGTTACTGTAATATCGTTTAAGCTGATTGTGTTTTCGCTTCCAGGAGCTTCAATTCCCATGACCATGGAGGAACCGTAGCTGCTTAATTGGATGTTTTCATCAGAGGTTAACATAATAGTGTTACTTAGAATTTCATTGTTGCTTCCTCTAACACTTATACCATCTACGTTAACACCAGTTATGTTGTTTGATTCTATGGTGTTGTTAGATTCGTCTCCAACTAAGAATATTGCGACGTTGTCGTTTGGTATGCTGTCCCAGTAACTGTTAGTTAATGTTCCACCAGTGATATCTAAAACGTTGTCTTTGATTTCACTGTTTTCTAAACCAGTTGCTGCAATACCTTCTGCACCGTTTCCTTCAACAGTAACTTTGTTATTATTGATTTTTACATTTATTTGACTTGCTGATTCGATACCGTAAGCCATGTCACTTTCTATATCGATTACATTATCTGCTATTAATAGGTTTCCGCTTTTTACAGCGTCTGCATAATTTTTAGCAGTTGCAATACCATAGGAAAGGTTTGTGCATTCTAATAAGATTGTGTTGTTGGTAATTTCAGAGTCTGTAACTCCATTCATTGCAGAGATTCCTGCAATGTAATAGTCACCAATTCCAGCAATTGTGTTACCAGTTACTATTGCATTGGATATTGTTGCATTTTCTACATAATTTGTGTATAAGTCAATACCATATGCATATTGACCGGTAGCATTTATTGTTATTAGGTTATCTGCTATCATTACATCTTCTGAATCGTGAACAACGATTGCTGCAAAGTTGTATAATGCTTCACCAGATACAGATATTACATTATCAGTTATACCTACATTAGATGCGAAGTCTTCAATTGCAATAACATCGTAACCATTAGTGTTAATAGTTAAACCTGAAATTATTGATCCTTCAGCTCCAGCATTTAATGTTATTTTACCGTTAGTAATTACATCAGATTCTCCAAGTGTTGTGATTGTTATGTTTGGAGTGTTGAATACAAAGTTTTTATCTGTTAAATTACTTATTCTAACTACACTATTTTCACCAGCACTTGGTGTGACAGTGAAAGTTCCATTTTCGTCAAAATATGTTGAATATGTGTCTTGAGTAACATCATAGTATGTTGGTGCAGGTAAGTCTAAAGCAGGTGCTTCATCTGCTGTTGCGGTTAGTGTCATTGCATCATCATCTGCTGCACTTACGCAACCAACTGTTAAGAATATTACTAAGACTGCGAGTAATATTTGTGTTTTTAGTTTCATTATTATCTATTCCACTAGTGTATACTTAAAAAATAATAGAATTCTTTTATTATAAACTACTCAAAATAACTAAAGTTGATATTAAGTAGTCATTATATAATTATGAAAAAAATAACATATAAATTTTATTTTATAAAATTAAATATTACTTGAAAAAAAAGAAAAAATAAGTAAGATACTTTAAAACCCTAAAAGAATAAGTATCATAATAAAAGCATCAGTTAATAGATGTGTAGTATAAGAAACTAAGATATTTTTAGTTTTAATAAGTCCATAAAATTCAAAAATACTTCCTAAACCTTGTAAGAGAAGTACAGAAATTAAACTACCAACATTAGGATCAAAAAAGTCATAATGCATTAAACCAAAACCTAACATAACAATAAAAGCAGATAAAACTAATGAAAATTTCCTATTTTCTGAATATTTAAAGAATACTCTCATTAAAAATATGAATGGGATGAATTTAGTTAATTCTTCTGCCATCATTGAAAATATTAAGGAAACAAGCATCTCAATATTAATAGTAGAAACTAAATCTGGAGATGTTGTGCCTGTAGGAGATAATAAAACATAATCCATTATAATAGAATAAAGCATATATCCTATAAATAGTAAAACTGCTAAACCTAACTCCCTTGTTGTAGGTTTTTGGAAGAATAATTTATAATCCCAATTAGCCACATATAATAATGGAATAAGCATTATAAGACAGAAAAGAATACTGCTTATAAATTCACTTCCAAAAATATCTAAACCATAAACAAGAGTTGCAATAGGTATAGATATTAACAGTAATAACCATCGGCTTTTAGTAATTTCTGGAATATGATTATAAAATGGAAAATCAATTCCCTTTTTTTCAAAATTAAAAAAATCACTCATAAAAATAAAAACTTCCTTTTTTTATCTTTTAACAATAGTTTTAACTTTTTCAGTATATTCCTTAACGGTTATTTCTCCATTGTTTAACATTTCTTTGTATTTATCAACTTCACTTTGACCGTCCATGATATTTTCACGGTAGATTAATTCTTTCATTAAACAAGGAAAGCAACCCTCATAGTTTACACGTAAGTGTTTTAAATATTCTAAACGTTCTTCAGGACTTTGTCTTACAAGTAAACTATAAATGTATGCACTTTTTTCGTATGTGTCGTTTTCAACACCTTCAGTATTTACTTTTAAGTATTTTTCTTTCCATTTTCGTAAATCTTCACTTGCATCAAAAACTTTCAAAATTAAAAACCTTCCCTTATGAAATTTTTTTTATTTGAAGTATTTATCTTCAATAATTTTTGCAATATTATTGAATTTTTCTTCTATATCCTTGTTAACGTTACTTGCTACGGTCATATTATCTGCAGATTTTGAAATATCTTCTGCAACTGGTATGCTTTCAATATAATCTATACCTAATTCTTTTGCAAATGCTTCACCATCATGAGCACCGAAGATGTTTAGTTCTTCTCCACAGTGTGGGCAGATATAGTATGCCATGTTTTCTACTAATCCAATATTATCTTTGTTTAATGTGTTTGCAAAGTTAACTGATTTGTAAACATCTTCTTTTGATAAGCCGTTTGGTGTTGTTACCATTATTACTGCATCTAATATTGGTATTGTTTGCATGACTGTTAGTGGTTCGTCTCCTGTTCCAGGTGGGTTGTCTATAAGTAGTACGTCAAGTTGTCCCCAGTTTACATCTGATATGAATTGTCTTATTGCTCCTATTTTTTGTGGTCCTCTCCATATGATTGAGGAGTCTTTTTCTTGTAGCATGTATGCAATTGACATTAGTTTTATTCCTGATTCGCTTAGTACTGGTTGGAATTTATTATCTTCTACTTTTACCATTTCATTATCTGTTGCGAATAGTTTTGGTATGTTTGGTCCATGAATATCTGCATCTAATATTCCTACTTCTAATCCTTGTTTTCTGAATGTTTCTGCAAGGTTAGCTGTTACTGTGGATTTTCCTACTCCTCCTTTACCACTCATTACCATTACTTTATGTTTGATTTGGTTTAGATTTTTTAGAATGTTCATTTCTTGTTGCATTCTTAGTTTTTGTTCTTCTTCAGAGTTTCCTTGTCCATGATGTTGTCCATGCGGCATGTATTTTTTATTCTCCATTTATATTAATTACAATATAAAATATATTAATTTTTTAACATTTATAAAATATTTTAATTGCTAGGGACTGTCCACAATAATTTTTTAGTTTTAACTAAATTTTTTATTATTTTTTA
>CAYSIF010000076.1:0-4715 GCA_964431035.1 uncultured Methanobacteriaceae archaeon
AGTATTTGTCATATAACATATATTTATTAAAATAAGATACCTATAAAAATTATTATAAATAAATTTAAAAAATAAATTAAAAAAAAAAGATTTGATCTACACATGACACTATACAAAACTAATAAAGATAATAAACTACAACCCGTAAAAAAAGTAAACATCCACCATAGCGAACTAAAACAAACCATAGAAAACAACCTAGAAACACTACTACAACTAAAATACATAAGAAGCAACTTCAAAATAAACAACACACTAATAGACACACTAGCATATGATGAAAAAACAAAAACACCAGTACTAATAAAATATCCAGAAGGAAACCTAAACTACACACAAGAAGAACAAAAATACACACAAATCATAAAAGAAAACAAAAACCACATTATTGAAGAATACAAAAAATACGACGAAAACACCACTATAAACCTAGAAAATCCAAAAATAATACACATAGCACAAAAATACCAAAACACAAACATAAACACAAAACACACAGAACTCTGGAAGCTTACCAAATTCAACAACGAAACAATACTACTAGAAAAAATACACCCAAAAACACAGACACAAGACAATACACTTGCAACAAATGATGATGGAATAAAAGAATACAGAGAATCAGATCATCTAAAAAACAAACCATACACCATAGTCAAATTCTACAACCAACTAAAAAACAAAATAAACACAGAATTCGAAAACATAGAAATAATAGCAACAAAAAACTACATATCATACCGATTAAACGAAAGATTCAACAACAAAACCAAAAGAAAAAACCTAATAATCATACAAATACAAAGAAACCAACTAAACATTCAAATAGGAATGAAAAAAGGAACACTAAAAGATCCAAAAAACATAACAATAGACACCACAAACAACAAAACCTACAAAAACAACGACTACCAAGTCAAACTACACCCAGAAGACAACCTTGACGACTTCATAGAAATATTCAAACAAACCTACCAAAACCAAATAAAAGGAGAAAAAGAATAAAAAGGTGGGGTGATTAGTTATTACAACAGATAACAACATATACGAATCAAAATGTGAAAACTGCGGAAGCACACACCTAACACAAGAAAACAACACAATAACATGTCAAGCCTGCGGAAGCAAATTCTACATAAAAAAAGAAACAACCACACCAGCACCTGTATCTCCACCACCACAACCACAACCTGTGCCTCAGCAGGTACCTAAAACACAAAACCAAACATCAAGCTGGGACTGCTGCAAAGGATTCATCTACTTCCTCTTAGCAGTACTATTATACATGTACATAACACCAGTAACCGGACCATGGGTAGCAATGTTCCTATCAGTAATACTAACAATACTCCTAGCCTATGGAATACATAAAATATTTACAAAAAAATAAAAAAATATTATTATAAAAAATTCAATTCGAATACTTAATATATCTTAAAAATAATAAATATACTACTAGATTAAAAAAAAATTACCATAAAAAAAATAAAATATCATATTAAATAGTTACATTTTTTTGGAGGAAACAAACAATATGAAAAAAATAAACGTAGGAGTCATAGGCGTCGGAGCAATGGGATACAACCACGCAAGAGTATACTACAGACTAGAAAACGCAAACCTAGTAGCAGTATCAGATGTAAGCGAAAGAACACTAAAAAAAGTATGTAAAAAATACAACACCAAAGGATACTCAAACATAGAAGACCTACTCAAAGACCCAGAAATAGAAGTCGTAAGCGTATGTGTACCAACAACACACCACCACGACGTCGTAATGAAAGCAATAGAATACGGAAAACACGTCCTAGTAGAAAAACCAATAGCATTCACAGAAGAAGAAGCAATCGAAATGATCGAAGCAGCAAAAGAAAAAGGAGTAACACTAGCAACAGGTCATGTCGAAAGATTCAATCCAGCAGTCCAAAAAGCAAAAGAACTAATAGAAAACGACGTAATCGGAGACCTAGTATCAGCATCTGCAAAAAGAGTAGGACCATTCCCTCCAAGAATAAAAGACGTAGGAGTAGCAATAGACCTAGCAATACACGACCTAGACGTAATGTACTACCTATTCGACGAAGAAGTAGAACAAGTATACGCAACAATGGGAAGCATACTAGACAAATGCGAATACGAAGACCACGCAGAAATAATGGTAAACTTCCACGGAGTAACAGGAATGCTAGAAGTAAACTGGCTAACACCATACAAACGCCGACAAATAGAAATAACAGGAACAGACGGAATAATATCCGTAGACTACATAGACCAAACAATCGACGTACACGGAAAATTCGCACAAGACATAAAAATCAACCACGAAGAACCACTAAAAGAAGAACTAACCTCCTTTTTAGACTGTGTCACCAACAACAAAAAACCAGTAATAACAGGAGAAGACGGACTAAACGCACTAAGAATGGTACTAGCAGCAAACAAATCCTCCAAAGAACACATACCAATATCACTAGACAAAATATAAAAGGAGACAAAAAAATAATGAACCAAAAACTAATAAAAAGAGCAACAGAACTAAGAAGCCACGGATTCACAACAGGAGAAATCGCAGACGAACTAAACGTATCCATGGACACAGCAAGATGGCTAACACTACAAAAAAGTGAAGAAAACCCAGAAACAAAACCAACAGACTTCGCAATAAACTGGAACGGACTAGGAGCAAGCTCATCCAGACTAAGATACATCTCCGCAGCACTCGGAGACATGGCAATAGAATACGGAAAAATAGAAACAATAGTCGGAGTAGCAGCAAGCGGAATACCATTCGCAGTCACCATGGCAGACTTCATAGAAGAAATGACAGACCAAAAAACATCACTAGCAGTCTACCACCCACACAAACACAAAAAAGGACAACAAAACACAGACGGAGCAGGAGCAATAAGCAACAACTTCGGATCAGTACAAGGAAAAAAAGTAGCAATAGTCGACGACGTAATAACCAGCGGAAAAACAATGAGCGAAGTAATAAAATCCGTCAGAGACCAAGGAGCAGAACCAATAGTATGCACAGTACTCATAGACAAATCAGGAATAGAAGAAATCGACGGAGTACCAGTAGAATCACTAATCAAAGTACGCAAACTCTAAAAAAAATAAAAAAAGAAAAAAATATATTTTTATATTTTATTAAACATTACTTTAGGTGCACCACATAAAGGGCATTTAAAATCATCTGGGACATCATCCCAAACAGTTCCAGGTGCTAAATTTCTTCTTTTCTCACCAGTTTCCTCATTATAAATATAACCACAAATCTTACATTTATATTCAGCCATAATAATACACCTCATATTATTTTTTTATAGAGAGTAATTAGTTAAAGAACTATAAATACTTTATGGTAAATACATTTTAAAATACTCTAAATTAACAATACTTATTTAAAGATAAAAACTCAAACATAATATTAAATAAACCATAAAAAACTTATTAATCATATAATGGAAGTGATAATATTGTCAGAAGAAAATGAATTGGACTTTACATGCGGAATCTCTGATGAGGAACTCACTGAAAGATTTAAAGCATCAATTGAAATAGATAAACTAATATGTAAAATTAAAGGACTTCCTATCGCATATTACGATGATGAAACTAATCAACCATATTTAGAATATCCTGATGGACGGAGAGTCTATGCAAAAGAAGACTAAACTTCCAGAAATTATTGTTTTTGCAGGTCCAAATGGAAGCGGAAAAACCACAATAACTCGTATGGCAAAAACTATTGGAGTTTATATTAATGCAGATGACATTAAAAAATCAAGTTTATGTACAGATATAGAAGCAGCTATTAAAGCTGAAGAACTTAGAGAAGCAATGCTAAAGGATAATAATGATTTTACTTTTGAAACTGTACTCTCCACAGATAGAAATCTTAAACTACTTAAAAAAGCTAAAGAAAAAGGATACTTTATAAAATGTTTTTATGTTTTAACTAATAATCCTAAAATGAATATACTTAGGATAAATATGAGAGAAACAATGGGTGGACATAGTGTTCCTGAAGATAAAATTAAATCAAGATATAGAAAAGCACTTAAATTACTACCTGAATTAATAGAAATTTGTGATATTGTTCATATTTATGATAATACTAATACTCCTTTTAGAATATTTAAAAAACGAAAAGATTTATACTTTCATTGGGAGAATAAATATTGGAATTATTCAGATATTGAAAAACTTACTGGAATCAAAAAATACACTAATTAAAATGCTTTTATAAAAAAATATTATAGTAACTACTAAAAAAACTTAATTAAGTAAAGGGGGAATAAAAAAATATGCATTTATCAAAGGAATTTCAAATAATTAAAA
Organism: uncultured Methanobacteriaceae archaeon; assembly: GCA_964431035.1. Classification (GTDB taxonomy): domain Archaea; phylum Methanobacteriota; class Methanobacteria; order Methanobacteriales; family Methanobacteriaceae; genus Methanobrevibacter_A. The sequence goes on from CAYSIF010000076.1 coordinate 4,348, forward strand.
AAGAATATGTACATAATTGTTTTAATAAACATTATAGAGAAGTATTTTGAGTTTTATGTTTAGATTTTCTCATAAAAATAATGATTACAAAGTTAAACTATATTTAAGGGATGAGTTAAAACACTTCATAAACATGTTTAAATAGGCATATAAAAACCAATTAGAAGGAGAATAATATTGAATAAATATTCATTATTCAATTAACATATTAAAAATGGCTTTTAAATTATTTCAAAAAAATCAGATGGATAAAAAAATAGATGAACTCATAGTCAACTCAAGACTAGAGGGAATGCTAAAAGAAGATAAAAAAGCATTGCTATCAAGTTAAGGTTTTTTGTATTTTTTTCTTTTATTTTTCATTATTT
>CAYSIF010000077.1:0-4686 GCA_964431035.1 uncultured Methanobacteriaceae archaeon
TCAAAAAAGCACAAACAACACTCAAAAAATACTTAAATATCTAGACCCCTAAATTCATTATATCTCTATTTTTTTATTTTTATGATATTTTAGATTTTTTAGTAAGTCAAGTGAAAAATTCTATCAAAATCCCGTAATAAAAAATTTTAAAACTGTTGAATATTATAATATTTTTATTAGTATAAATAAAATTTTTTTTAGAATTAGATTAAATAGGATAAAATATTTTTTATGAAGAGTTGGAAAATTTTAGTTCAAGGTATTGTTCAAGGTGTAGGTTTTAGGCCTTTTATTTATAGGATTGCTAATGAGTTTAATCTTAAGGGTACTGTTAGGAATTTGGGGAATGTTGTTGAGATTATTGTTCAGGGTGATGATGATTCTGTTAGGGATTTTATTAGTAGTGTTGAGAGTAAGAAGCCTAGTATTTCTAAGATAAATAGTTTAGAAAGTGAGTGTTTTGAGGATGAGGTTGTTTATGATTGTTTTAGTATTTTAGAGAGTTCTAGTGATTTTTCTGGCGATTCTGTTATTCCTCCTGATTTGGCTATTTGTGATAATTGTTTGCGTGAGATTCGTGACCCGAGTAATCGGCGTTATCATTATCCTTTTAATGCTTGTACTGATTGTGGTCCTCGTTTTACTGTTATTGAGAGTGTTCCTTATGATCGTGTGAATACTACTATGGATGATTTTCCTTTGTGTGATTCTTGTGGTGTTGAGTATGGTAATCCTTTAGATAGACGTTATCATGCTGAGGCTATGTGTTGTAGTGATTGTGGTCCTAGTTTGATGTTGTATGATGATGATTTTAATGAGGTTGATTGTGAGGATCCTTTAAGGTATGCTGTTGGTTTACTTGATGAGGGTAATATTTTAAGTATTAAGGGTATTGGTGGTACTCATTTGGTATCTAAGGTTACTTGTGAAGATACTGTTAATACTTTACGTGAGCGTTTAGGTAGGAAGACTCAGCCTTTTGCTGTTATGAGTGGTGATGTTGAGACTGTTAGGAGTTTTGCTTGTATTAGTAGTTTAGAGGAGGAAAGTTTGTTATCTAAGGAGAGACCTATTGTTGTTCTTCGTAAAAGTGAAGATTATGATTTTGCTGATAGTGTTGCTCCTGATTTGCATAATATTGGTGTTATGTTGCCTTATTCTCCGTTGCATAATTTGTTGTTTGATTTTAGTGGTGAGAAGGCTTATATTATGACTTCTGCTAATATTCCTGGTGAGCCTATGATGGTTACTAATGAGGAGATTTTAGGTAATCTTAAGGGTATTAGTGATTATAATCTCATTCATAATCGTAGGATTATTAATCGTTGTGATGATTCTGTTATTAGGTATCGTAATGGTGATTTGTCTTTTATTAGACGTTCTCGTGGTTATACTCCTGAGCCTTATAAGTTAAGTGGGGTTTTTGATTGTAATATTTTGGCTTTAGGTCCGGAGTTAGATGTTACTTTTACATTGTTGAAGAATAATTTGGCTTATGTTTCTCAGCATATTGGTAATACTAATAAGTATAAGACTTATTTGTTTTTGCAGGATGCTATTAAGAATATGATGAGTATTACTAAGACTAGTGATTTTGATATTATTGCTTGTGATTTGCATCCTCAGTTTTTCACGACTAAGTTGGCTAAGGAGTTAGCTTCTGAGTATAATGCTGATTTAGTTCAGGTTCAGCATCATCATGCTCATAGTGTTTCACTTGCTAATGATTATGATGTTGATGAGTTGGTTGTTATTGCTTGTGATGGTGTTGGTTATGGTGATGATGGTACTTCTTGGGGTGGTGAAGTCTTGTATACTGATATTTCTAGTTATGAGCGTTTAGGTTCTCTTATGCCTCAGCGTATGCCTGGTGGGGATTTGTGTGCTAGGTATCCTGTTCGTATGTTAGCTAGTATTCTTGATTCTGGGGATTCTTTTAGTAGAATGGAGTTAGAGGGATTGTTGAAGTCTGATTATTGTGATTATTTTAAGTTTGGTTCTTCTGAGATTCCTATTGTTTTTAATCAGTTAGATAGTAATCTTAATGTTGGTTTGAGTTCTAGTACTGGTAGGTTTTTAGATGCTATTTCTGTTGCTTTAGATATTTGTGGTAGTCGTAATTATGAGGGTGAGGCTGCTATGAAGTTGGAGTCTGTTGCTTATTATTCTAAAGAGGAGATTGATATTCCGTTTAGTTTTGTTAAATATGATGGTAGGACTGTTTTGGATACTGGTAGTATTTTAGGTGAGATTGTTCGTTTGAAAAATAGTGGTGTTCGTGTTAGTGATATAGCTGCTGCTGGTCAGAAGTGTGTTAGTGAAGGTTTATCTGAGTTGGCTGTTCGTGCAGCTGATAGTAAAGGTGTGGATTGTGTTGGTGGTACTGGTGGTACTTTTTATAATGAAGCTATTTCATTACATGTGAAGAATTATGTTGAAAATTCTGGGCTTAATTTTATTCAGCATAAGAACTCTTGTGCTGGTGATGGTTCTGTTTCTTTAGGTCAGGCTATTATTGCTGGTAGACAGAGATTATAAGAGTATTTTTTTAGTATCTTTCTGTGAAGTAGTAGGTTACTTTTGGTTCTATTATGTCTTTTCTGTTGTCTTGTTCGTCTGCTGTTCTTTCTAGTATGTATTCTGCTCTTTTTTTAAGGTTATCGTATAGTCTTATTAGGCTTTTTAGTTCTTCTACTGCTTCCCATTGTCCTTGATCTATTTTTTTCTCTAGATCTAGTAGTTTTGACCATTCGTCTCCGGATGGTAGTTGTTTTTGGTTTAGTAAGTCGTTTGGATCATTTACGTTTACTGTTATTGGTGATATTTGTATGTTTACTGTTACATCATTTGGCATGTCATAGTATTTTCTTGGTCTTCCTCTTACTACTTTTTTGTATGATGAGTTTAGTATTCCCATTTCTTCCATTGCTCGTAAGTGTTCTATTATTGCTTTTTGTCCTACGTCTAGTTCTTTTGATATTTCACTTACAAATCTTGGTTCTTCTCTTAATAGGTTTATTATGTCTCTTCTTGTTTTACAGCCCATTACATCTAATATGTCTTCTATGTCCAGATCGGATAGTTTGTTGTTATTAATGTTTTGTGAATTTTCTGTCATAATAATATTATATTAATTTTTTTCTTATTTATATAACTTTTTGTTAGTAAAATATTAGTTTCATATTTTTTATTAATTAAATAATTATTAGTTATATCCTATTTTATATTGAACATTTTTGTGTTTTTATTAGGTTTGTTGTGGTGGTCAATTAATTTTATTTTTTTGAGGGTTATTTATATAATATTATTAAAATTACATTTTGTTATTAAAATAGTGTAAAAAACCGAAACCTTTATATAACTTTTTGTTACTAAAATTGTAATAGAGAAAGATAACTTTTTGTTACTTTAATAATTTTTCTTAAAAAAAATAAGTAAAAAACCTCCTAAAAAGAAGAATATTATCCCAAAAAACAAACAAACAAAAATCCAAAACTTATTAATCAAAAAAACAAGAAAAAACTAATATTAAATAACAAAAACCACTTTCTCCGCATTCTTTTTAAAACTATTATAAAAAAGGTGACTTAATGGCTAAAGAAGAACAAAAAGAAAAAAACCTCGAAGAAAAGGAAGAAGAAAATATAACTGAAATAGAAGAAGTAGACAAAGAAACTGATTCAGAAAACAATGAAATAGAAAAACTAAAAAACGAACTAGAAAAAAAAGAATCAGAACTAGAAGAACTAAAATCTTCACATATAAGATTACAAGCTGACTTTGAAAACTTCAAAAAAATATCAGAAAAACAAAAATTAGAAACAATACAATATGCCAATGAAAAACTAATAGAAAAACTCCTAGACTGTTACGAAGATTTCACAAGAGTACTCGAAAACCAAACCGAAGAAGAAGACTTAAAAGAAGCAGTAGAACTAATCTACAAAAAAATGAAAAAAGTCTTAGAAGATGAAGGACTAGAAGAAATCCCAACAGAAGGAGAAAAATTCGACATAAACAAACATGAAGCATTAATGACAAAAGATGATGAAGACTACGAAGATGGAGACATAATACAAGAAATAATGAAAGGATACACACTAAAAGACAAAATCCTAAAATATTCAAAAGTAGTAGTCTGTAAAAAATAAAAAAAATTAGCCAAAAAAATTAAAACCTTTTTTTCAAAAAAAGAATCCAAAAAAATCAAATTTATAAAAAAAATTACACACAATAACCAAAAAAAATAAACGGTGAAAAAAAAATGTCTGAAGAAAACTCAAAAAAAGAAAAAATTATCGGTATCGACTTAGGAACAAGTAACTCAGCAGCTTCCGTACTTATCGGAGGAAAACCAACAATAATCCCATCAGCAGAAGGAGCAACACAATACGGAAAAGCATTCCCAAGCTACGTTGCATTCACAGAAGACGGACAAACACTAGTAGGAGAACCAGCAAGAAGACAAGCAGTAACCAACCCAGAAAACACAATCGTAGCAATCAAAAGAAAAATGGGAACAAACCAAAAAGTAACCATACAAGGAAAAGAATACACACCACAAGAAATATCAGCACTAATCCTCCAAAAAATAAAAAAAGATGCAGAAGCATTCGTAGGAGAACCAATAGAAAAAGCAGTAATCACAGTACCAGCATACTTTGACGACAACCAAAGAACAGCAAC
>CAYSIF010000078.1:0-4524 GCA_964431035.1 uncultured Methanobacteriaceae archaeon
GATGGACATTAAAAGGATCGGTGAAACGGCCAATCTATAGGATGCAAGGACAAAATTTTGCCGTTGATTTACCTGTAAAAAAATTTTTGAGGCAAAGGTAGTCCGCTAAGATGAATACTGTTTAAACAGAAGGTGGGTTACTCTTAGTATGCCATGAAAAATTAATTTTATTTCCAAATATTCAAGAATCCTAAAATATTCATATTCTAAAAAAAATTTTGAGGTTGTTTACTATTTCTAAAAAAAATAATTTTATAGATGGTTGTAAAAAAGGAATACCTATAGCATTTGGTTACATTCCAATGGGTATTGGATATGCAGCTATAGCCATGAAAGCAGGTTTACCTCCTATAGAAATAGTTTCAATGTCTTTTTTAGTCTATGCAGGAGCAGGTCAAATTATAGCAGCATCAATGCTAGTTAGTGGTGCAAGTGTAATGGCTATTGTTCTAACTAATTTTGTTGTAAACTTAAGATACTTTGTAATGTCAACATGTGTTTTAAATAAAGTTGAAGATTCAAATTTACCATTAAATATTTTATCTGCACATCTAACAGTTGATGAATCATTTGCAATATTTTCATTAAATAATAATTCTAATATTTGGTTTTTCTTAGGTTTAGGACTTACTGCATGGTTTTCATGGATTTTAGGAGCAGCAATTGGAGTTAGTGTTCTTGAACTCCTTCCAGTTATTGTAACAAATAGTTTCAATATTTCATTATATGCATTATTTGTAGCTATTTTAGTTCCTTCAATCAAAGAAAATAAACAAATTGGTTTACTTGTTCTTATTACAATGATTTTAAATGTTATATTATCACAACTTATTGGAAATTGGGCTTTAATAGTATCAACACTTATTGGTGCAGGAATAGGTATGTATATTGTTGATGATGAATATTTACTTTTGGAGGATAACTAAATTGGATTATATTCTTTTAGTTGTGTTAGGTTGTGCTTTGGTAACATTTATTCCTAGATTAATCCCTGCACTATTTATTAATAAATTAAATTTTTCCCCAAAGTTTGAAAAATTTTTAAATTTAATACCTTATACTGCACTTGCAGCTTTAATATGTCCAGGGGTATTAACTGTAGATAATCAATTATGGTATATTGGTTTAATTGGAGCAATTGTTGCAGCAGGTTTAGCCTGGAAAAAGGTTCCTATGGGAGCTATTGTAATTTTAACTGTGGTTGTTTTAATAACTGTTTATTCTATTGTCCCATTTTTCTAATATTTTCCACTGACTCTTAATTTAGTGTCTAGATTTTTAAAAAAGTAAAATTAATTATTAATTTACTTATTTATATAATTCCTTTTCTAGTTTAATAGCATTTGTTGGGGTTTTTATAGTTCCTGATCCCATTAAATCCTTAAATGTTAATCTTTTTCTAAAAGAAACAATAATCTTTCCATCACTATTTTCTTCCCATATCATCAAATCTCCTGGTTTAATATTAAACTTTTTTATATATGCTATAGGAATGTTGGTTTGATTGTTTTTGTTTACTTTAGTTTCAATTACCATAAAAAATCATCATAGGTTTTTTTCATAGTTGTTTAATTATTTAATTGTTATATTTTATGAGATTTGCTATTTAAAATATTTTTTGCTCAATTTAGGATTGTTTAAGATTAACTTATATATTAAAAAGATATTTTGAAGTAATTTTACACATTTATTTAGAGATAATATTATATTAAATTATTTTTTCTAATTTTTCATATTAAATTTTCATTGCATTAAATTAAAAATAGATATAATTAAAATAAAAAGTATGATAAGATTTTGAGTTTAATATGTTTTAAAAATAATTTAATCAAATTAATATTGATTTTTGTAAAATAAGTAAAATAAAATATATATCAACTAAATAAAAATAAGAAAAAAGAGGGTTTAACCATTCATAGCATCTTTTACTTTATCAAAGAAACCCTTCTTATAAGTTTTAATCTCCTCTCCACTAATTTCAGCAAATTCCCTAAGTAATTTCTGTTGCTTTTTATTAAGTTTTTGAGGAACAACAACCATGACGGTAACAAAAAGATTACCTTTACGGTCACGATTCATAATAGGCATACCTTGGTCACGAACTCTGAAAACAGTTCCACTTTGTGTTCCAGCAGGAACTTTAAGTTCAATAACACCATCAATAGTAGGTACTTCAACAGTAGCCCCTAAACTAGCTTCAACGAAACTAATTTGTTTTTCATAATAAAGATTAGAACCATCTCTTTCGAAATCTTTATGAGGTTTAACACGGATATTAACATAAAGATCACCGTAACCACCATTAAGATCTCCAGCATCTCCTTCACCAGATACTCTTAATCTATTTCCAGTTTCAACACCTGCAGGGATAGATATACTAATGGTTTTATTTTCTTTAACGGTTCCTTTTCCATGACATTCATGACATGGTTCTTCAATAATTTTACCTGTACCATTACATTCTCTACATGGTTGTATATTAACCATTTGTCCTAATATGGTTCTGTTGATTTGTTTTACCTGACCAGTACCTCCACAAACTTCACAAGTTTTAGTATGGCTTCCAGGTTCAGCTCTTTCACCATTACATCTAGGACAGTAAATATCATGTCTAATACTAATTTCTTTTTCTACTCCGGAAGCTGCTTCTTCTAAGCTAATTCTTATTTCAGTACTGATATCTGATCCTCTTTGTGGGCCTTGTCTTCTACTAGATCTGCCTCCACCAAATCCGAACATTTCGAATATGTCTTCTAAGCCTCCGCCTCCGAAGCCTTGGAAGATGTCTTCAAAGTTTGCATTTCTGAAAATGTCTTCTTGTGAGAATCCATCCATTCCAGCATGTCCGTATTGGTCATATCTTTGTTTTTTGTCAGCATCAGATAAAACAGCATAAGCTTCACTGATTTCTTTAAATTTTTCTGTTGCTTTAGGATCATCACTTACGTCAGGGTGGTACTCTCTTGCTAGTTTACGATATGCTTTTTTAATTTCTTTTTCACTAGCGCTCTTGTCTACTCCAAGAACATCATAATAATCTCGTTTGTCTGCCATTTATTCACCCTATACTTTTATAATTATCCTCTTAAATTAATTATAAAAAGAATTATTTATTTTTAAAAAAAGTTTTTTAAAAGTTAATTGATAAATAACTTTATCTTTTAACTTTTAAATTTTTAAAATTTTCTATTAAGATAATTTTATAATAGGAAAATTTTTAGTCATCCTTTACTTTGTATTCTGCATCGATTGTGTCATCATCGTTATCGGATGATGTGTTTGCATCTTGGTTAGGATTTTGTTCTTGTGCTGCTTGTTGTGCTGCAGCTGCTTCTTGGTATATTTTAGCTCCAATTTCTTGGACTTTGTTTGTTAATTCTTCTGTTTTGTCTTTGATTGCTGGTATGTCGTCTCCGCTGATTAGTTCTCTTAGGTCTGCTACTAGTTTTTCGATTTCTGATTTTTCGTCATCTGATATTTTGTCTTTTAGTTCGTCTAGTGTTTTTTCAGATGTGTAGATCATTGAGTCTGCGTTGTTTCTTACTTCTATTTCTTCTTGTTTCTTTTTGTCGTCTTCAGCGTGCATTTCTGCTTCTTTTACTTTTTCGTTGATTTCGTCTTCGGATAGTTTGTTTGGTGCTGTTATTGTTATTGCTTGTTCTTTTCCGGTTCCTAGGTCTTTTGCTGTTACATTTAGTATTCCGTTTGCATCGATATCGAAGGTTACTTCGATTTGTGGCATTCCTCTTGGTGCTGGTGGGATTCCTAGTAATTGGAATCTTCCAAGAGTGGTGTTGTCTGCTGCCATTGGTCTTTCTCCTTGTAGTACGTGGATATCTACGCTTGGTTGATTATCTGCTGCTGTGGAGAATACTTGGCTTTTTTTGGTTGGGATTGTGGTGTTTCTTTCTATGAGTTTTGTACTTACTCCTCCGAGGGTTTCAATACCTAATGATAGTGGTGTTACATCTAATAATACTAGGTCTTTGATTTCTCCTGCGAGTACTCCTCCTTGGATTGCTGCTCCCATAGATACACATTCCATTGGGTCGATTCCTCTTTCGACTGGTTTTCCGATGTATTGTTCTACGAATTTTTGGATGACTGGCATTCTAGTAGGTCCTCCTACTAAAATTATTTTGTCTATGTCGGATTTGCTCATTTTTGCATCTTCTAATGCTTGGCCCATTGGTTTTCCACATTTTTTAACGATGTCATCTACTAATTCTTCGAGTTTAGCTCGGGATAATGTTTGTACTAAGTTTTGTGGTTTTCCTTCTGCATCCATTGCTATGAATGGGAGGTTGATTTCGGTTGTTAGTGTGGTGGATAGTTCGATTTTTGCTTTTTCTGCAGCTTCTCTTAATCTTTGTACGGATTGATCGTTTTCCATTAGGTCTATGTTTGTTTGTTTTTTGAATTCGTTTGATAGGTATTCCATTATTGCGTTGTCCATGTCGGTTCCACCGAGTTGGGTGTCTCCGCTTGTGGATTGTACTTCGAATACTCCTCCTCCGAATTCCA
>CAYSIF010000079.1:0-4328 GCA_964431035.1 uncultured Methanobacteriaceae archaeon
ATGGAATAAAAATAGACAAAATTAATAATTCCACACAAAGTTTTGGACACAGCCAACTTTTTTTCTAATAATAAATTATTTTAATTATCTTAAATAAAAATTAATAATTGATAAAAATTTTAAAAAAATACAAAATCAATAATTTTTATATTTTATAATTCAATACAAATTTTAAGGGCGAATTAAAAATGAGAAGTGATAATATTAAAAAAGGTGTTCAAAGAGCACCACACAGATCACTACTTAGAGCATGTGGTCTTAAAGATGAAGATTTCGACAAACCATTCATTGGAATTGCAAACAGTTTCACAGAAGTTGTTCCAGGTCATGTTCATTTAAGAGACTTAGTTGAATATGTTAAAGAAGGAATACGTGCAGCTGGAGGAATACCATTTGAATTCAACACAATGGCAATATGTGACGGTATAGCTATGAACCATGTAGGAATGAGATACTCCCTACCTTCAAGAGAAATTGTAGCCAATACAGTTGAAAGTGTTTCTATAGGTCATAGTTTTGATGGTTTAGTATTAATGCCAAGTTGTGATAAAGTAGTTCCAGGAATGCTAATGGCAGCAGCAAGACTAGATATACCTTCCATAGCAGTAACTGGTGGAGCAATGGAACCAGGTAAATACAAAGGAAAAAATGTTGACTTAATCACAGTAGAAGAAGCAGTTGGAGAATTATCAACTGGTAAAATCACAGAAGAAGAATTAGATGAACTTGAAAGATGTGCATGTCCAAGTGCAGGTAGTTGCTCAGGATTATTCACAGCAAATACCATGGCATGTATAACAGAAACACTAGGTATGAGCCTTCCAACATGTGGAACAGCACTAGCATTAAGCGATAGGAAAAAAGAAATCGCTAAAGCAACAGGTGAACGTATAGTAAGTATGGTTAAAGAAGACCTAAAACCATCAAAAATAATGACTCAAGAAGCATTTGAAAATGCAGTAGCAGTTGACATGGCATTAGGAGGATCATCTAACACCGCACTACACATACCAGCAATAGCAAGTGAACTCGAAGACAAAGGAGTACACGTAACAATAGATATCTTTGATGAAATAAGTCAAAAAGTACCGCACATAGCAATACTATCACCTGCAGGAGAAAACACTATACTAGACCTAGATAATGCAGGAGGAATACCAGCAGTTCTAAAAGATATAGAATCAAAAATCAATAAAGACTGTATATCATGCTCAGGTAAAACAATAGGTGAAATAATAGAAGATGCAGAAATCCTAGACGATACAATAATACATCCAATGGACGACCCAGTACACGAAGTCGGAGGACTAGCAATACTCAAAGGAAACCTAGCTCCAAACGGTTCAATAGTAAAATCAGGAGCAGTTCCAGAAGATTTAAAACACTTAAAAGGACCAGCAAAAATATTCAACAGTGAAGAAGATGCAGTAGCAGCAATATTTGACCACCAAATACAAGAAGGAGACATTGTAGTTATAAGATGCGAAGGTCCAAAAGGCGGTCCAGGTATGAGAGAAATGCTAAACCCAACAAGTGCAATCATGGGAATGGGAATTAAAAACGTTGGACTACTAACAGATGGAAGATTCTCAGGAGGAACAAGAGGACCATGTATTGGTCACATATCACCAGAAGCAATGAGTGGAGGACCAATAGGTTTACTTGAAGAAGGAGACATAATTGAAATAGACATTAACAACAAATCCTTAAATGTTGAATTAACACCCGAAGAATTAGAAGAACGTAAAAATAAGGTTAAACTACCAGAAAAAGAAGTTAAAGGATGGTTAAACATTTACAGAAAGTCTGTTAGTTCAGCAGATAAAGGTGCAATATTAAGATAAAAAAAATTTATAAAAAAATCTTTTAAATATTATAAAAGAAAATAATATAAATTAATAAAATATTTTTTTTATATAAAAAAATAATATAGGTGTAATTTTTGTCAACTAAAAAAGAGATACTAACATATCTAGTAATAATCATAGTAGGCCTAATAATAGCTCAACATATGAATGTTGTTGTATCTGGAAGTATGGAACCTGTATTTTATAGGGGAGATATTGTAATAGTTGAAAAATCAAACATGTTTGGAATACATGAATTTAATCCAGATGATGTACAAGTTGGAGATATAGTTGTATATGATGCAAAATGGTTTTCCAGTCCTGTAATCCATAGAGTTATTAATATAACAGATATAAACGGAACTACATACTACACGATTAAAGGAGACCATAATAATGTATCGGATCCATACCTAGTTACATCGGATCAAATAAAAGAAAGAGTTATTACAATAGGCGATCAACCGTTAATTATACCAAAAATAGGTTATATTACAATAGCTATAAGGGGATTATAAACCCCTTTATTCACAATTTTTTATATAAAAAACTTGTAGTACAATAAAATCTTTATAAAAAATCTACAATTTTTTTCTTATTTTTTTTAAAATTAATTAATAATAAAACAATTTATTCTTGATAAAGAGTTTGATAAAAATGAATATTTCAATAAAAGATGAAGCATTAAAATCATTAAATAACCTCCTTGATAAAAAAGGATACGAAGTCAACCGGGAAGAGATAAAATTAGAATTCCCACCAAACCCAGAATTAGGAGATTTAGCAACAACACTAACATTCTTACTAGCAAAACAATTAAAAAAATCCCCTAATATAATAGCACAAGAATTAGTTGAAGAAATAGAATACCCGGAAATATTTGAAAAAGTAGAATCAAAAGGACCATACATAAACTTCTTCGTAAACTATGACATCTTCGCTAAAAACTTACTAGAAAACATTACAGACGAATACGGACAACTACCACAACAAGAAGGAAAAATAATACTAGAACACACATCAGCAAACCCTAACGGACCATTACATGTAGGTCACCTAAGAAACTCAATCATAGGAGACTCACTAAGCAGATTACTTAAAAAAGCAGGATGCAATGTAGAAACCCAATACTATGTAAATGATATGGGAAGACAAATAGCAATAATAGTATTTGGTCTAACAGAACTGGGATTAAAAATAGAAGACGAAGAAGAAGATAAAATTGATGCAAAAATAGGTAAAGTATACTTCAAAGCAAACCAAAAACTAAACGAAGACAAAGACCTAAACACAAACATAGATAATCTAATAGAAAAATACGAAATAGGAGAAGATGAAGCATTAAACCAAAAATTCCATGATGTTGTAGAACAATGTATGGAAGGAGTAAAAGAAACACTTAACAAAATAAATATTGTTCATGATGATTTCGTATGGGAAGGTCAATTTGTAAGAAACGGACTTGTAGATAAAATCACAAATGACCTATATGAAATAGGATATGCGAGAAAAGATGAAGTACTATACTTAGACTTAACAGAATGGAATATAGATAAAGAATTAGTACTTAGAAGAGCAAATGGAACCTCACTCTACTCAACAAGAGACATAGCATACCATGTTAAAAAATGCTCATCAGCAGATAAGGTTATAGATATCCTAGGTTCAGACCACAAACTCGCATTTAGACAAGTACAACTAGCACTAGAAATCTTAGAAGTCCTAGAACCAAATAGTGATAAATTAGAAGTAGTTCATTATGAATTCATAAACTTACCTGATGGATCAATGTCTACAAGAAAAGGAGTATTTGTATCTGTGGATGATTTAGTAGATGAAGCTACATCAAGAGCAAAAGTTGAAATAACAGAAAGACGTCCAGATTTATCACAAGAAGATATAGATAAAATATCTGAAGAAATAGGTATAGGTGCAATAAGATTCTATATTGCAAAATTATCTCCAGAAAAACCAATCACATTTAAATGGGATGAAGCATTAAGCTTTGAAAAAGGTTGTGCATCCATACAATATGCTCATGCAAGAGCATCTAAATTACTTAGAAAAGCAGAAGGTAAATCAACTGATATTGAGGATAATTGGAGTCCAAATGATATAGAAAAAGATTTATTAAGAAACTTAGCTAAGTTCCCTGAAATTATTGAAAATTCTGCAAATGATTTAAGAGTACATCCTATTGCTCAGTATTGTCAGGATTTAACTAATGCATTTAATAAATTTTATAAATCTGAACAAGTTCTTGGTTCTGATTTTGAAGGTGCAAGATTAAATCTTGTTGAAAAATCAAAGTTAACTCTTAGTATTGCATTAGATCTTTTAGGTGTTCCAGCACCTGAGAAAATGTAAAGAAAAAAATAAGGGTTTTTTTTATTTTTTTATTTTTTTGGCTTTGTAGAAACCCTCTATTTTTTTTAAATTATTGTTGTTCTGTAGATGTTGTAAATTAGATCTTTGAACTTT
>CAYSIF010000080.1:0-4257 GCA_964431035.1 uncultured Methanobacteriaceae archaeon
AATCAGAAAAAAATATAAAAATTTAAAACAAAAAAATTAAATTGACGGCATTGAAAAATTTACATAACTATTTATATAAAAAATCCAAATTACTTATCTAATAATAAAAAGAGGAATAAAAAAAATTGACACCAAAAGATTCAAAAATAAACTATCTTAAAAACACAATAAACACAGCACCATCAATAGCAAAATACAAAACACAACAAAATAATGAAGAATACAATAAAAAAACAGAATTCTACCAATTCAAAGAAGACATAAAAGAATTCCTAAATAAAGAATCAGAAGAAAGATTCTACATACTCACAGGAATAAAAGATGTTGGAAAAACAACACTACTCTACCAAATCTACAACTACCTAAATAAAGATTGTAACATAGAAAAAGAAAGAATACTATACCTAAACATAGACAGACTAAAAAATATGGGAGAATTCAACCTCTTAGAATACCTAGAAATATTCATCAAAGAATTAAACGAACAAAACTCCCTAAATAAAAAACCACTATTTTTACTAATTGATGAAGCACAATATGCAAAAAACTGGGATCTTACAGGTAAAATAATATTCGATGAAACAAGCAATGTATTCATGATATTCACAGGTTCAGACACACTAACACTAGAACTAAGTAACGAATCAAGTAGAAGATCATTTAAAAAAGAACTATATCCACTAAACTTCTCAGAATACCTAAACTTAAAATATAAATATGAATTTCCTAAAAACCTAACTAAACAATTCCAAAATCTAATATTTGCAGGACAAACACAAGAAATAGAAAAAATAGAAGAAAAAATCACATATAATATTTTCATGGACTTAGATAGAGAAGTTAAAAATGAATGGAAAGATTACATACAATTTAGAAACTTTCCAAGAACCATGAATCTTAAAAACACAGATAAAATAATAGAACAAACGCTAGATGTGAAAGATAGAATAATAGAAAGAGACCTCCGCACAGTAAACTCACTAACAACACAAACACAACTTAAATCATACTCCTTATTAAATTTCCTAGCTATGCAAAAACCATCAGAAATATCAACATCAAAAATATCAAGTGCACTAGACATTCCAGTAAAAACAGTAAATAATATACTGCACACATTTGAAAAAACACATACAATATTCCATATAGAGCCTTATGGTTCTGTAACTAAATCTCTTAGAAAATCATGGGAATATTATTTCTTATCAACACAAATGAAAGCATGTATATGCTTAAGCAATAGATTAATATCAGATTTTGATGAGCATATGGGAATACTATTAGAAAATTTTGTAGCATCATCATTATTCAGATTAAAAAATGAAACAAGAAGTGATTTTAGAATATTCTATGATCCTAAAAAAGGAGGAGTAGATTTCATATTAAACACAATACTTGGAGAAAATATTCCAATAGAAGTAGGAATAGGTAAGAAAAAGAAAAAACAAATAAAAACAGCTATAAATAGATATAATGCAGATTATGGTATTTTAATTTCAAATAAAAAAACTAGTATTCAAAAAGAAGAGGATATAATACATATTCCTCCAATAACATTCTCGTTATTATAAAAAAAGAAAAAATTTGTTAAGTGTATGTATTTTACACTTAATATGCTTGATTTTTATGTCTTAGTTCACCAGCTATAATTTTAACTAGTTCACCATCCTCTTTTTCAAGTATTAAACTGCCTTCACGATTAATTCCTAAAGCATATCCTTCAATAACAACTCCTAAAGGTTGGTTTACAGTTACATCAGTACCAATTGTTGCTGAAAGATTTCTCCATTCTTTTAAGATTCTTTCGTATTGTTTATCTTCGAATAATTCATAGACAACTTCAACTTCATTTAATATTGATGCGATGATTTCGTTATTGGTTTTTTCATAGTCTCCTTCATCACTGAGGTTGGTTACACCTTTTTGTAGTTCTTCAGGTAGTTCTTCAACATCAACATCTGTGTCTATACCTATACCTATGACAACATAATCTAATTTGTTGAATGTTATTTTTGCTTCAGTTAATACTCCTGCTACTTTTTTTCCATGGATTAGTATGTCGTTTGGCCATTTAATTTCTGCATCAACACCTAATTTTTTTAATTGTCTGCATACTGCGGCTCCTGTTGCAAGTGTCATTAATGATGCATATTTTAATGGTATGTCTGGTCTTAGGATTATGCTTAACCATATTCCTCCGCCTTTTGGTGATTCCCAGCTTTTTCCTGATCTTCCTCGCCCGTCTGTTTGTGATCCTGCAATTATGACGGTGCCTTCTTCTACTCTGATTCCTCCGAGGTATTTTGCAAGACTGTTGGTAGAGAGTATTTCATCGTAGTAGTAGATATCTTTTCCAATATTTTCTGTTTTTAAGTTTTGTTTTATATCTTCTATTTTTTTGGTGTTTAGTGAACCTAATTTTTTAATATATTCGAGTATTTTTTTCTCGTCTATTTCATTTATTTTTGTTATTTCTTCATCGGTTATTATGTTTTCTTGTTTTAAGAGGTTTAGCATTTGGTCTTTCATGTTTTCATACATCCAAATTATTTTAAAAAATGGGAAAAAATTGTGTTATTGTTTTATTTTTGTTGGGATTGCACGTTGGTTAGGTATGCTCCAACTCCTGCAGATATTGCTGCTATTTTTTTACCTGGCATAAATGTGGATTTTAATCTGTTTACTGTTTCAAGATCTTCTTCTATGACTTTTGCCATTTCTTCATCGATTTTCTTTTTGTGGTCGTCTATGAAGTGGGTGTTAAGGTCTCCTTTTATAAAGTTAGGGTTTCGTATTATTGCTTTGTGGAATGGTAGTGTTGTTTTTACTCCGAGTATGATGTATTCGCTTAGTGCTCTTTTCATACGGTTTATTGCATCGTTACGTGTGCTTCCATTGGTGATTAGTTTACTTATCATACTGTCGTAGAATGGAGGTATTGTGTAGTTCATGTATACTCCACTGTCGAGTCTTACTCCTGGTCCTCCTGGTGATCTGTATCCTGTGATTCTTCCAGGATCTGGTGCAAAATCGTTTAGTGGGTCTTCTGCATTGATTCTGCATTCAATTGCATGTCCTGTGACTTTTATGTCATTTTGTCTTAGTTCTAGTTCTTCTCCTGCTGCGATTTTTATTTGTTCTTGGACTAAATCTGTGTTAGTTACTATTTCGGTTATTGGGTGTTCTACTTGTATACGTGTGTTCATTTCTAGGAAGTAGTATTCTCCGTTTTCATACATGAATTCAATGGTTCCTGCACCGGTATAGTTAATTGATGATGCTGCTTTTATTGCACTTTCTCCCATTATTTCTCTTAGCTCATCTGTCATTATTGGTGATGGTGCTTCTTCTAGGAGTTTTTGGTGTCTACGTTGTATACTGCATTCACGGTCTGCCACATGTATTACATTTCCGTAGTTGTCTCCTAATACCTGAAATTCGATGTGTCTTGGTTTTTCAAGGTATTTTTCAATAAATACTGTGTCGTCACCGAAATTGGTTTTTGCAACTGATTGTGTGGATTCTAATGCGCGTTCTAATTCATCTGGACTGAATACTGCACGCATTCCTATTCCTCCTCCACCTGCTGATGCTTTGATAATGACTGGGTATCCAATGTTATCTGCTATTTCTTTAGCTTCTTCCACATCACTTATTCCTTCATCTGTACCTTCGATAACAGGGATTCCTGCTTTTTTCATTATTTGTTTACTGGTGATTTTATCTCCCATTTCATTAATTACTTTTCCTGTTGGTCCTATGAGGGTGATGCCATTTTTTTCACATTCTTCTCCTAGTTTTGGGTTTTCAGCAAGGAAACCATAACCTGGGTGTATTGCATCTGCTCCTGAGTCAACAGCAATGTTAATTATTTTTTCAATATTAAGGTAACTTCGGGATGGACTGGGATTACCTAGGGGATATTTTTCATTAGCATAATTAACGTATAATGATTTTTTATCTGCATCGGAGTATACTGCAACGCTTTCAACGTCTAGTTCTCGACAAGCACGCATAATACGTATAGCTATTTCCCCTCTATTAGCAATTAATACTTTTTCAAACAATTACATAACCTCGAAAAATTTATTTTTTTTATATTTTTTATAAAACTAATTTATTATATCATTTTCATAATTAATATAGATTATAAATATAGTTATGATATTGTATTTTGAGGAAGGGTCATGATTTTGATATAATTTTTTTTGACCAATCTAAATATTTTTTTTATTTTTATTAATTTTGTTTTATTTT
>CAYSIF010000081.1:0-3793 GCA_964431035.1 uncultured Methanobacteriaceae archaeon
TAAAATTAAACAACTGTTTAAGGAAAAATTAGAAATATCTTAACTATTTTTTTAGTTCTAATATGTGCCACATATATACCAATTTAGTAACAATTATATCACATTATTAAATAAAATATAATTTTTTATATAATATTCAACTAATTTAGTATTATAATTTTAAAAAAACTCTTTATTTTTATGTGATTAATAATGGCTGATGAAAAATTGTATGATAAAGCAGAAGAGATAGTAAATAAGAAAATTGAATTTTATCATCATTTATACAGTTATATTACAGTAAATGTTATCCTTGCAATATTAAATATTATTTTCTCACCAAATGAATGGTGGTTTTATTGGGTAACTATATTTTGGGGAATTGGTTTAATATTCCACTTCTTAAGAGCATTTGTCTTTTATAAAAAATTTGATGATAAGTATAAAGACAGAATGATTGAAAAAGAAATGGAGAAAATGAAAAAATAATCATTTTAATTTTTTTGTGGTTAATATGGAAGAAGTAAAAAGATCAGAATGAAACAGTAATTTTGCATTTATGATGGCAATGATTGGTTCTGCTGTTGGACTTGGAAATATTTGGCGTTTCCCAAATGTTCTATACTCTAATGGTGGAGGATCATTTATGATTCCATATATTGTTTCACTATTTCTTTTAGGAATATCATTTGTTTTAGTGGAATATGCTGTGGGATTTAAATTTAAAAAATCAATTGCAAGAATATTATTCTCAGTTAGTAAAAAATTAGAACCTGTAGCATGGTTTATATTATTAATAGTATTTTTAATAACAACATATTATGTTTGTGTTGTTGGATGGGATTTAATTTATATATTCTTAAGTGTTACAAAAGCGTGGTGTTCATATCCTTATTTATTCTTTGTACATAATGTTTTACAATCAACAGATTCATTATCTGGAATATTTACTATTGTTCCAACAGTTCTTGCATCAGTATTAGCAATATGGTTTGTAGCATGGTTTATTATAAAAAGAGATTTAAATGATGGAATTGGTCGTGTAAGTAAAATCTTATTACCATTACTTTGTTTAATTGTAGTGGGTATTGTAGTATTTTCTTTAACACTTCCAGGTGCATCAATTGGTTATACACAAATTTTCACTCCTGATTGGTCTGTATTAACAAATCTTGATGTATGGTTAGCTGCTTTTGGACAAATTGTATTTTCCTTAAGTTTAGGTATGGCAATTGCAATGACATATGCAAGTTATTTACCAGAAGGTGCTAAACTAGTGGATAATGCATTAATTGTTGCATTTTCAAATTCTGGTTTTGAAGTGTTTAATTCTATTGGAATATTCTCAATTTTAGGTTTTATGGCATTATCTAGTGGAATTCCATTTAATAATCTTGTAACTGAAGGAACAGGTCTTGCATTTGTTGTTTTCCCACAAGTATTTAATGTGATGGGTGCTGCAGCATATATTGTTGGACCATTATTCTTTTTATGTATACTATTTGCAGGAATCACATCTGTTATCGCACTTCTTGAAGGAGTTTGTTACTCAATATCTGAGAAATTCCTTATTGAACGTAAAAAAACAGCTACAGTAGTATGTATTATAGGATTCTTAATATCCTCTATATTTGCAACAGGTATTGGAAGCACAATTCTTGGAGTATTTGATGCATATTTAAACAACTTCGCATTATTATTCGCAATACTCATGGAATGTATAATATTCGGTTGGATTTACAAATTCGATGACTTAATAGATACATTAAATAAAAATTCATCAATTAAGTTAGGTAAAACATGGAAAGCTGTAATTAAATGCATATTACCTATATGTATTTTTGGTTTATGGGCTCAGGGAATATACTCAACAATACTTTCAGCAGATAGTTTCAGTGCAACAATAATGATAATATTAACAATAATATTAATTATTGTACCATTCGTCTTTGCAAAATTACCTGCAGTAAATAAAGACTATTATAATGTATAAAAAAAAATGGAGATAGTTAATTTTACTATCCTTTTTTTTATATTTTATAGTATTCTGTAATTTTATCTAATTTTTCAGTAATTTTAACATTAAACATACAATATTCTTCACATTTCATACATTTTTCACATTCACTTGCATGATGTTCTAAATTCATGTAATGTTCAGTTGCCATTTCATCACCTATTAAACTTAAATCATATAATTTTGAAATTAAAGCAATAGGTATATCATTGGGACAAGGTTGACAATGTCCACAATACATACATTGGCTCTGTTTATTAGTTCCAATATCTCCAATAATTGAATAATCACAATCATTAACTGTTGAATTTAAATAATCTAAGCTTGTTTTAAGTTCATTAAATGAAGATACTCCTGGAAGCACAGATAAAACACTTGGCCTATCAAGACAATATTGTATACATTGATTAGGTGTTAACTCAATATTTAAAGGACTTAAATCTTTATTTAAAAGTCTTCCTCCACCAAAAGGCTTCATAACACTTAAACCAATTTTAGCTTTTTCACAATCCTTATAAAAATTCATACGACTAGAATTTAACTCAAATTCTTCATTATTTAATGTATAATCAAAACTAGGATTAATACTCATCATAAAAAAATCAATATCTGAATACTGGATAAATTTATGACAGACCTCGGGATTATGAGAACTTACACCAACATGATTTATAACTCCCTCATCCTTTAATTTAATAGCATAATCTAAAACACCATTCTCAATTATTCTTTCATAATCTGTAACATCATCAACTGAATGTATTAAACCAAAATCAGCATATTCAACACCAAAAGCTTTATTATCCTCATTTAAAACATCAATCATATGCTTAACATTTCGTGGTCGCTTATACTCTCCATTAATAAATTTGCCAGTTAAATGCATTTGAGTATAAATTTTATCATCAAATTCTCTAATAGCATCTCTTACTGGTTTAATAAACTTATCTTCCACATGAATACAATCAATAAAATTCATCCCATTATTTAAACCATATTCAAATATTCTACTAATTTCAGAAGGATTAATATCTCTTAAATAACCTGTTCCAAAACCTAAAATACTTATTTTCTCATTAGTTCGAGGATGTTTTCTATACTTCATAAAACTCATTATGCTTAATATTTGTAGAATCAATATAATTAAATATTATTTAATAATATAATATTTTAATATGAATAAAGATAGAGTAATCGCATTATCTGATGGAATTGTTGCTATTGCTGCAACAATATGGTTCTTGAATTATCAGTTCCATCAATAGTAACATTAGATGCATTAAAATCACAAATTCCAACATTATATGCATATATAATTAGCTTTGCATTAGTTTATTTATCTTGGAGATCACACCACAATGCATTTGAAAAAGCAGATATAATTGATGGTAAAACTTTCATAATCAACGGAATATGGTTATTTTTCATAACATTAGTACCATTTGTCACAGGATTAATAGGCAATGCACCAAACGACACAATATCAACAGTATTATATATAATAGTAATATTTTTATGGTCATTCACATTCCAATTCTTGGATAAAGCAATAGTAAATGCAAATCCCGAGGCAGAAAAAGACGAAGTTAGAACAAATCCTCAAAGAATAGTACTATTTGGAAGTTATGCTCTAGCATTCGTATTCTGTTTTATTATACCAATTTTATCAATAATAATTATGGGAATAGCAATACTTGCAATGTTAGTACATATTTTCAGAAGTAATACATTTTAAATAAAACAGATAATGTAAAGTTGTTACGGCATTTTATATATTTTTTTGAATTTTGTTTTTTA
>CAYSIF010000082.1:0-3706 GCA_964431035.1 uncultured Methanobacteriaceae archaeon
AATCAATGGACATCGATATTAAATCAAGAAATATTATGGGTGTTTCAGTACCAGTTGTTAACATGGATGCTCATGATAGAACTCTTGTGGATAGAGGTTATGGTTTAACCGATACTTCAATGCGTTTAGATGAAGCTGCTAAAAAATTCGAGCATTGTTTAAAATTATCTATTCAATTAGGTGAAATAGAAAAAACAATTTACCTATTAGCTGCTGAAATTGAAGCAACTAAACGTAGAGTTAATGCGTTAGAACACATAATGATTCCAAAAATTAAAGCTACTATCAAATCCATCGATATGAGATTACAAGAGATGGAAAGAGAAAACTTCGTAAGACTTAAAATGATTAGAGCAGTTATCGAAGAAAGTGGAGCTGCTGATGAATCTGAAGCTACTGAAGTTAAAAAACAACCAAAAAAAGAAGTAGCAATAAAAACAGAATCTAAACCAGAATCTAAAACAGAAGTTAAATCAGAACCTGTTGTAGAATCTAAACCAGAATCTAAAACAGAAGTTAAATCAGAAACTACAGAGGAATCTAAACCAGAACCAGAAACAATTACTAAAGCAAAAGAAACAACGGACAAAGTAATTAAATCTGGTAAATCCCGAGTAGAAGCTGCATTCGAGAAAATTAAAGCTAGAATGGAACGCAAATAAACTAGTGAACAAGAAATAATTAAAAGTTTATTATTATTTTATAGGTTTAAAAGAGAATGGAAGAAAAAAATAAATAATTTTTTTCTCCTCCTTTTAAAAACTATAAAATTTTAATAAAAAAAATTTTTCTTATAAAATTTTTAAAAAACTTTTTTTTGTGATATTTTATGCAAAGAGACCCTATAGATCAATTTTTTAAAGATCCAGATAATGCTGCAAAGGCATATTTAATATTTCAAGGAATTCAAATAGCAACAACTGCTATAATTGTTATAGGAACTATAATTTTTATATTGTACTTATGTGGAGTACTTTAATTAATCAATTTTTCTTATTTTATTATTAACTATTTTTTCACAGGTTGTAATATCATTATAAACCTTTTTTAAATCATTTCCTTTGTTTATTAATGTTACTAATGGTTGATTTTTCTCAATTTTAACATTTGGGTGAGGAATATCATATATATTATTATATTTTAGATTTTCAACTTTTATTTTATTATTTGTGTAAATCAATTTTTTCATACAATAAGTATTATTTTTTATTTTTGGGATTTCTATTATCTCATTTTGGCAGGCTTTAATGTGTGCTTCTAACATATTTATGTTTAATAATTCTTCTATGCATTCATAGGTTCCTTGTAATCTTGGATTTACTTCTATGGTATATACTTCATTGTTTGGTGTTAGAATCATATCTACGCCGTTATTTCCTATTAATTTTAATTTTTTAATTATTTCTTCTGAATTTTTAATTATTTCGTTATAGGGTATGTGTTTTGGTAGATTTTCTTTTTTGTTTAATATTTTTAGGCTTTCTTGGTTTAGTGGGAGTATATTTCCTCCATATTTGTATGAGTTTATATTGAAGTCGTTTTGATTTAGTAATCTGCTGTTTATTATGTTTTTGGCTGTGTTTTTTGTGCTTAGTATTGATGAGCTTATATTTGTTCCTTTTATTCTTTTTTGTAGTATCCATTTATTTTTATCAAAATTTTCATAATCAAAACTATCCATTTTAATTTCATCTAGCTTCTCATATTTTATAAAATACACTCCATACCCACCACTTCCATAACGAGGTTTTAAAATATATTCATCATCCACATTATTTTTAACAATCTCATAAACCTCATCTATATCAACAATACTAAAAGTCTCAGGAACTAAAAAATCACAACAAACTTTCTTATAAAAAGAAAACTTATCCTCAATACCACTAACATCACAATTACCCACAATCTTAGAAACATACTTACGATACTTCCCTTTAAAATCAGAAGAAGAAATACCCGAACACAAAACAATACAATCAACAACATCCAAATAAGAATCAGCATTACTTAAAATATCTTCAACAGAATACCTCTCCTCAAAAAAACCACAACTAAAATCTGCTTTCTGATCTAGAATATGCTTCTCATAAACATCATACTCAAAATCAAAAGTTTTATAATAACTACTAGAATAAACCTCAAAACCTAAGTTTAAAGCAGATTTAACCATACTTCTAGTATTAACACCAAGTAAAAGTATTTTACACATACCTAATATTCAACTCTCATAAAAAAAATAAAATCATTATCAATTATATTATGTATTTGTAATATAAACTTAATAAAAAAAATAGTCAATAATAAATCAAAAAATTAATATTTATAAAAAAGTAATAGTCCCGAGCGGAGTCGAACCGCCGTCTCCGGGTCCAAAGCCTAGAAGGATTACCACTACCCTACGGGACTATAAGAAAAAATAATACATAATTTTCCATAAAAATGAAAAATCACAATATAATAATATATTTATAGAACTATAATATTTAAACTTAACGCATAGACTCAACAGATTTTTGATAAAACAAGCATTTATCAATCCACTTACAATCCCCACAAATACTCACTATATCCTCTTTTTTCAATATGCTATTAAGATTTTCAAACAACACATCAGATTCAGAAACACTAATAAAACCAATTTTCTCTAAAACTTTATTATCCATATCAACAATCAACTGATTATGATTTGAATCAATACAAACATCATCATTTAAATTAGGACATTCCTTACAAACATCATCAGGATAATCACATAAATTTACAGTAACACTCTCATCTTTCAATAATTTAGAAATTCTATCTAAATTCTCAATAAAGGATTCACTATATCCATATCCTTGAAATCCCTGAATACATAACAAATGATGAGCACGTAATAATATCATATTAAAAAAAAGAGTAAGTAAAAAAAATAATAAAGTGTTTTTATTCTTTTGGTAAAAACACTTTAGATACTGCACTGGCACCAACAATCTTCACTATATCTCCAATAATGAAAGGAATAAGTCCCATAACTAATAATTCACCAATTCCTAAAACAGTACCAGTACTAAAGTACATAAATGCTGCTAAACCTAAAAGACCTGGAACATAAATTAATACAAAATTAGCAACTCCAATAACTGCAGTCATCTTCCAGAATTTTCTAGCATTAACATATTTCTCACTAATTAATCCAATGAAATAAGTAGCAAGTAAAAAACCAACAAAATATCCACAAGTAGATCCGAATAATACTTCCAGACCACCAGTTGCACCTCCAAACCATGGGATTAATGTTGCACCAAGACCAATATATAATACTTGACTTAAAGTTCCATATTTTTTACCTAATAATAATCCTGCAGTTAATACTGCAAATGTTTGCCCAGTAACTGGAACTGGAGTAAATGGTAATGGTATTATTACTTGTGCTAATATACCAGTTAAACAAGCCATTAATATTGCTAAAATAGTTTTAGTAACTACACTAGAGTCTTGTATACTATTAAATATTTCTTCTCTTCTTTGATAATATGAATCAATATTAATATTCATTTTAATGTTTTCCTCCCTTTCAATAATTTTTTATAAATAATAAAAAGTTTAGTATAAATCAAATTCCTAATAAATTTATATTTTATTTAGTATAAATAAGTTTCTAAACCTATTCACTGCTAGAAACTTAAGACTTTTTTTCTATTTTTTTCCTTATTTTTTTAAATAC
>CAYSIF010000083.1:0-3649 GCA_964431035.1 uncultured Methanobacteriaceae archaeon
GGAGGAAAAAATATATAAAAACACAATAAAAAAATTAAATTGACGGCATTGAATAAAAATTAATATCTAATATAAAAAACAAAAAAAATAATATAAATTAATATTAATTCTCAATTAATCAATAAAAATATAATATCTTAGGGGTTTAAAGAATCAAAATGGAAAATAATGAATTTATAAAAATACTAGACGGTGGAGTATGCCAAGTAGATGGTGTTAAAGCAGCAGGAATTAAAGAAGGAAAATATGGAGTAGCAATAATATACTCACCAAGAAGTGCAGCAACAGGAGTATACACCACCAATAAAGTGGTAGCAGCACCATTAACCTACACCAAACAAATACTAAAAAACAATAAACTATCCGTAATAGTAGCAAACAGTGGAAACGCAAACTGCTTTACTGGAGAACAAGGAATAAAAGACTGCCAAGAAATAGTAGAAAAAACAAGCCAACTATTAGAAATCAACCCAAACAACATAGCAACAGCATCAACAGGTGTTATTGGAAGAAAAATGCCAATGAACACAATCCTACCACTAATAGAAAAAGCAACAGAAAACCTAGAACAATCCAACACAGCATCAGAAAATGCAGCAAAAGCAATAATGACAACAGACACAAAACACAAAGAATTCGCATTAGAAGTAACCCTAGAAAACGGTAAAAAAGCAAAAATCGGAGGAATGGCAAAAGGAAGCGGAATGATAGCACCAAATATGGCAACAATGCTATGCTTTATAACAACAGATGCAATAATAGACAAATACCACATAGACTATGTACTACAAAGATCCATACAAAAAAGCTTTAATATGCTAGTAATAGACGGAGACGAATCTACTAACGACACAGCAATACTAATGGCTAATGGAAACTCCAACCACAATGTAATAAAATACGATGGAACAGTAGATAAAAACTTCCAAAAAGCATTAGACACACTCTGCATAGAACTAGCAAAACAAATGGCAAAAGATGGTGAAGGAGCAACAAAATTCATACAAGCAGATGTTAAATCAGCAAAAACAGAAGAAGATGCAATAAAAGCATCAAAAAGCATAGTCTCATCATCACTTGTAAAATCAGCAATCTTCGGAGGAGATCCAAACTGGGGAAGAATAATAGCAGCAGTCGGATACTCAGACATTAGTATGGATTCTGATAATATAACAATAACACTATCCTCAAAAAACAATAAAGTAAACCTTGTAGAAAAAGGAGAAATACTAGCATTTGAAGGAACCAAACAACTACAAGAAGCAGAAAAAATAGTTAATGAAGAAGAAATATTAATAACAGTAGAATTATTCCAAGGAGACTTCCAAGCAAGTGCTTATGGTTGTGATTTAACATATGATTATGTTAAAATCAATGCAGAATACACAACCTAAAAACATTCCTCTCCTTTTTTTTATAATCCTATTCTCCAGAACATGTTGGATAATAAGCCTCTAGGTATTCCATCATTATATCCGTGACTGTAACCTCCGTAGTATCCTGAATCATATGAGTTATCTATGATGTCTTGTACTTTTACATGTGTTTCGTAGTCTGTCTTGGTTTGTTCTATTAGTCTGTAGAATTCGTCGCTTGTGTATAGTGATGGGGGTGTGCTTGCAACTATATTTCTTCCTGTGTCTGTTAATGCGTAGGAGTGTGGTAAGCTTAGGTAGACTAAATTTCCATTTGATTCAAAGATTATGTGGGTGATTTTTCCACGATATGAGTTATTTTCTGCAATAAAAACTGCAGGATGTCCTGAAATTTCTATATTTTGACTATGTCCTTTTGTCAGAACATATCCTACGAAATTAACATAATTTTGTGTATAATTATTGTAAACATATAATATGAAACTATTTTTACTGTCTGTGGTGTTTCTAAATAGTCCCATGTTGCTTAGATTGTTGTATTCTCCGGTACTGTATTGATTGGGTAGTGTTATGTTTATATTTTCTAGGCTTATTGTTCGCTCAGCATAAATTGCACTTGTTGTTAAAAGTAGAACTACACTAACAAGTATTATGAAAATTAAACTTTTTCTTTTCATTTTTAATATCATCTCCCTTTTTTTATATAAAAAAATTTTTTGTAGTAACATTTATTTATTATTATTTAGAAAGTATTATAATATTATAAATGTTTTAATATTTATATTACTATTTTTTTTATAAAAAGAAATTAAGAATTGGGAGGTTAAAAATAATGGCAAAAGTTAGAGGAACTAATAGAAGAACACGCCCAAAAAGAGGTTACAAAAAACCAGGAAGTAAAAGAGGCCGTGCAGCTAAACAAACTTGGAAAAATAAATAAATTTATATTTTTTTAAAAAAAAAATTATAATACATTTTTTTACAAAAATTTGATAAAAAAAACTTATTCTAAAAAATAATATAAATCCACCAAAAAAAATAACATTATTAACTATTAATTAATTTTTTTTATAACCACTATTTTTTTAAAATAAAAAAAGATTTCAATATGGGTTAAACAATTGAGCGAAAGAAGAAAAAATAAACCAGATAAGCCAAGACGTGGCAAAAAAATACTAATCCTAATAATCATAATCATAATAGGATTTGCAATAATATATCATATTAGCCCAGAAATCCTACCAGAACCAATAAAAACAGGAACCGATGATGTAGTAACAAACTTCAATATTTTCCTGGCAAATCAAAACTCAGATGTGTCAATAATAAAAATAGGTAGTGACTCAATGGGATATGTTACACTAGAGGGACCCTATGGAAATGACTCCTCACAAGTAACAATAGCTTACCTAATAGGACAACACCCAAGAGAATCAGAAGCACATGATGCACTAGAAGGCTACATAAAAAACAATTCTAACACACTACACTACAAATACTACATATACAAAGTACATGTAACAGAAGATGCAGATGATTTCAGTCAAGGAAGAATGAACGGACAATTACTAGCACAAAAATTCGTAGTTCCAGATATAAACTCTAAAGACTATCGCTTAGTAGTAGATATACACTCATCTAATGCATTCTACTATCCAGAACCATACATATTCACACCTGGTGGTGGAGGAACCAGCATAACATATGCTCAAAAAATAGTAAATGAAAATAAAGAATGGTTAGCATATTATGAACCTCCAGAATACACAAGCCCACAATACTCAACATTACCAATTAAAAATAATGGAACACCAGCATTAGTATTTGAAGCTTATGGAGAACCAGGACTAAGTGTAACAGATCAAATAGCTAAACTAGTAGATACAATAGAAGCTTTAAGATAAAAAAAAGTAGAATAGTGAATAGAAAAGGGATTCAAAATGGTCTAATTCTGTTGTTATTAGTGATAAGTTAATGAAAAAACTACAAATAAAAAGCAATAAAACAGGAATAAAAGTATCTGAGTTAGTTGAAAATATCTTATCTGAAAGTTTAAACAAAGAAGATATATCTAATTATGTTAATTTCACAGAATCCGAAACAGATAACAGTTTAGAAAATATTATTGGAATAGCTAAAGCAGATTATACGGATGATGCAGTTCAAATTAAAAAAGATAGTCGCAGATATTAAAAAAAAGGAATAAAAAAAATTATAGAGAGGGACTGTCCACAATAATTTTTTAGTTTTAACTAAATTTTTTATTATTTTTT
>CAYSIF010000084.1:0-3546 GCA_964431035.1 uncultured Methanobacteriaceae archaeon
AAATAAACAAATAAACTAATTTTACACAAATGCCGTAACAACTTTACACTATCTAATTAAAATATTGTTAATTTTACTATTTTTTATCCATAAATAAGAAATTAAAATACAATAATCCGAATATAAATTAATATCTTATAAAATAAAAGTATTATACTTAAAAAAATTAGAGAATTATTGCTCATCTTTGTGATAAATAGTTAAAAATACTATTAAATTTTTATCTGAATAATATTTATAAGATAATCTAAAAAGGAGATATATAAAGTTCCCTAGTCCCTTTTCTACAATGTTTCATAGGTTTACCAATAGTAGGATTATTAATTATTTTCGAAACTTGTTTATTTACTTTAATTTTAACAGAAATATCTAATTTTTTAAAATTTTTTTTAAATTCAGAATCATAATCTATATCTGGTAGATTTACCATGATTCTATCTCTTTTAGAAAATCTCCTACTTTTTGTGGATTAAAACCTCTTTCTTCAACTCTTTCTAATGCCTCATCAGTCTGTCTTGCAAATTCTAAATCTTCATCAAATTTGCCTACTTCTATTAATATTTCATTATTATCTGTGACATTCCATCTTAAAGAGTCATTTGATTTTATATTAACTAATTCTAAAATAGATTTTGGAATGTTTGTTTGAAAATCATTAGTGACTTTTGATTCATATGAATATTTAATTTTATGCATATAAAATCACCACAATGAATAAATTAATTATATTTTTTTATAGAATATCTAGTATATATCTTTTCATATATTTAAAAATATTACTTATTTTTTTATTTTTTATAGATATTATGATAATAAAATTAAAAATCAATTTTGTATGTTAAAATATAATTGTAATAAAAAATAAAATTAAAAATATTATTTAATAATATTATACGTGATTAAAAATGAAAGTTTTAGTAGTTGGAACTGGTGCAAGAGAACATGCTATTTGTAATGTTTTGAAAGATGATGTTGAATTATATGCTTACACAGGAAAAGTAAATCCTGGAATAAGTAAAATAGCAGAATATCAACAAGGCGACGAAGGAGAAGTAGAAAAAGTAGCAGAATATGCAAAAGAAAAAAATATTGAAATAGCAGTTATAGGTCCAGAAAGTCCACTTGAAAAAGGAATTGTGGATGAATTAGAAAAAAATGGGATAAAATGTGTTGGACCATGCAAAAATGCAGCTAGAATAGAAACTAATAAATCTTTCATGCGTAATTTATTTGAAAAATATGAAATTCCAGGTTCACTAACATATAAAGTATTTGATAATTACGAAGACATTGAAGAATTCCTAGACAACTATGATAAAGATGTTGTTGTTAAACCTGTTGGATTAACAGGTGGAAAAGGAGTTAAAATTGTAGGAGACCATCTAAAAGATAATAATGAAGCAAAATTATATGCAAAAGAAGTTATGGATAATGCAATGGGTGGATTCACAAAAGTAATTATAGAAGAAAGAATTGTAGGGGAAGAATTCACAGTACAAGCATTTGTTGATGGTAAAAACATAGTTCCAATGCCAGCTGTTCAAGATCATCCACATGCATTTGAAGGAGATAAAGGAGCAATTACAGGTGGAATGGGATCATACTCAGATTCCAATGGATTATTACCATTTTTAACACAAGAAGATTATGATACTGCAGTTGATATAATACAAAAAACAGTAGATGCTATTGCAAAAGAAACAGACCCATACAAAGGAATATTATACGGACAGTTTATGTTAAGCAAAGAAGGGCCTAAATTAATTGAGTATAATGCAAGATTCGGTGACCCTGAAGCAATGAATGTATTATCCTTATTAGATACAAAAATGATTGATATCTGTCAGGATATTATTAATGGAACATTAACTGAAGCTAAATTTGAGAATAAGGCAAGTGTATGTAAATATATTGTACCTGATGGATATCCAGATACAGAATATGCTGATACAAAGATTGAAGTGGATGAAGAAGAGATAGGTAAAATGGGGGCAACTGTATTCTATGCTGCAGTTAATAAGAAAGATGATGGAATATATCTTTCTAGTTCAAGAGCATTAGGAATTGTGGCTAAAGGAGAAACCATTTCTGAAGCTGAAAAAATTGCAGAAGAAGCATGTGGATATGTTACTGGAGGAGTGTACCATAGAAGAGATGTTGGTACAAGTGAACTCGTAGAAAAACGTGTCCAACATATGAAAAATATTTAAAATTTTTCTCTTTTTAATTTACAAAAATAAACAAAAATTTTAATAATATTAAAAAATAAAACATTAGTTTTATTATTATAAATAAAAAATTTTCATTTTATTTTTTTTAGGGAGAAGTGCTTAAATGAGAAGTTTACTATCAGTAACCGATATTGAAGATGAAGTTCTAGATATAATTAATTTAGCTAGTGATTTTAAAGAAGGAAAGATTAAAGATAAGCCCCTTGAGGGTAAATCATTAGCAATGATTTTTCAAAAGTCATCAACTCGTACTAGAACATCTTTTGAAGTTGGAATGTACCAATTAGGTGGACAAGCATTATTTTTATCTAATAATGATTTGCAAATGGGTAGAGGAGAGCCTATAGTAGATACTGCTAAGGTAATAAGTAGGTATGTTGATGGTATTATGATTAGAGCTTTAAGACATGAAGATGTTGTAGAGTTTTCACGAGAAGCAACAATCCCTATAATCAATGGACTAACTGATTTAGAACATCCATGCCAAGCATTAGCAGATATGTTAACTGTTAAGGAATATTTAGGTTCATTTAATGGTCAATTTACTTATGTTGGTGATGGTAATAATGTTTGTAATTCTTTAATGCTTATATGTGCATGTTTAGGTATGAATTTCACTGTTGCATGTCCTACTGGTTACCAACCTGATGAAAAAATAATATCTGAAGCTTTAAGAATATCACAGAAAACAGGTTCTATAATTGAAATAACTCAAGATGTTAAAAAAGCTGTAAAAGACTGTGATGTTATATATACAGATGTGTGGGTAAGCATGGGAGATGAAAGTGAAACAGAAAAAAGACAAAAAGACTTCGCAAAATACCAAGTTAATGAAGAACTATTAAAATTAGCTAAGGAAGATGTAATATTCATGCACTGTTTACCTGCAATAAGAGGTCAAGAAGTAACAAGCGAAGTAATAGATGGAGTAAACTCAGTAATCTACGACCAAGCAGAAAACAGACTACACGCACAAAAAGCAGTAATGTACTACTTCTTAAAATAAAAAAAATGGCTCTGTAGAAATCCTCTATTTTAAATTATTGTTGTTCTATGGATGTTGTAAATTAGATCTTTGAACATTGTTTCTTTGTTTTGTAGTTCTGTGCTTTTACTTGATATGTCTCCTCCAAATTTTCTTTTCATTATTGAATTTACTGTTTCTACTGTCAGTGTAAAAAAATTCAACTGATTAATTTTATTTTATTTATTTAATAAATATTTAATTATTTTTTAAATTAATTTTAAATAACAATTGGAAAATATAGTTTTTTACCAAAAGTTTATAACATATTTTTTATAAATATATATTTAT
>CAYSIF010000085.1:0-3527 GCA_964431035.1 uncultured Methanobacteriaceae archaeon
TATCATTAGATGTTAAAGCAGACCCATTAGAAGGAGCTCCACAAGCAAGAGGAATTGTAATCGAAAAAGTAGGAATCGAAGCAAAACAACCTAACTCCGCAATACGTAAATGTGTACGTGTTCAACTAATCAAAAACGGAAAACAATTAACCGCATTTGCACCAGGAGACAACGCTATCGGTTTCATAGACGAACACGACGAAGTTATGATTGAAGGAATCGGAGGACCATCCGGAAGATCCATGGGAGATATTCCAGGAGTTCGTTGGAAAGTAAGTAAAGTAAACAACGTAGCACTCGAACAGATGGTATCTGGAAAAATAGAAAAACCAGTAAGATAATTTGAAAGGGGATAATACTAATGAGTCAAGTTTTCGATAAATATGATTTAGAAGAAGTTGAAATTTCAGATTTAGGTTTAAATGGTTACATATGCTTAGATGAAATTATTGTACCCCACACATCTGGAAGACATGTTAAAAGACAATTCGCAAAATCAAAAGTATCAATTATAGAAAGATTAATGAATAAACTAATGAGAACAGAAAGAAACTCCGGTAAAAAAAATAAAGCATATGTTACCGTAAGAGAAGCATTAGACATTATTCACACAAAAACCAAAAAGAACCCAGTTCAAATATTAGTACAAGCTGTAGAAAACTCAGCACCACGTGAAGAAACAACACGTATAAAATACGGGGGAATAGGATACCAAGTAGCTGTAGACATCTCCCCACAAAGAAGAGTAGACTTAGCACTCGGATTCTTAACCAGAGGAACAATGCAATCCTCATTCAAAAATAAAAAATCTATAGCACAATGCTTAGCAGATGAATTATTACTTGCATCAAACGAAGACTCAAGAAGCTTCGCATTACAAAAGAAAGAAGAAAAAGAAAGAGTAGCTAAAGCAGCACACTAATTAAAAAAAATAACAAATAATACTAAAAAATCTAAAAAAATTAATAATTTTCAAAAAAAGGTGATTATTTTGAGTAGACGAGACAAAATGATTGAAAAAATCAAAGAATTAATGTACAAACCAGATTCAATTAGAAACATTGGTATTGTAGCACACATTGATCACGGTAAAACAACATTATCTGATAACCTTCTTGCAGGAGCAGGAATGATCTCAGAAGAACTTGCAGGAGATCAAAGATTCTTAGATTTTGATGAACAAGAACAAGCACGTGGAATCACAATTGATGCAGCAAACGTATCAATGGTTCACAAATACGATGATGGAGAATACTTAATCAACTTAATCGATACTCCAGGACATGTCGACTTCGGTGGAGACGTAACCCGTGCAATGAGAGCTGTTGACGGAGCAGTAGTTGTAGTATGTGCAGTAGAAGGAATCATGCCACAAACAGAAACAGTACTCAGACAAGCATTAAAAGAAAATGTTAAACCAGTTCTATTCATCAACAAAGTAGACCGTCTAATAAACGAATTAAAACTAGAACCTGAAGAACTACAAAAAAGATTCCTCAAAATCATTGCAGAAGCAAATAAATTAGTTAAAAATGTAGCTCCAAAAGAATTCCAAGATGAATGGAAATTCGACGTAACAGATGGTAGTGTAGCATTCGGTTCAGCATACCACAACTGGGCAATAAACATACCAATCATGCAAAAAACAGGAATCAACTTCAAAAACATCATCGACTACTGTAACGAAGACAACCAAAAAGAATTAGCACAAAAAGTACCAATCACAGAAGTACTACTCGGAATGGTAGTAGAACACTTACCAAGTCCATCAGTATCACAAAAATACCGTGTACCAAAAATATGGGACGGAGACATTGAAAGCCCAGCAGGACAAACAATGACCTCCACAAGTGCTGACGGACCATTAGCAGTAATGGTAACAAACGTAACAGTAGATAAACACGCAGGAGAAGTTGCAACTGGAAGAGTATACGGAGGAAAAATATCCAAAGGTACAGAAGTATACCTCGTAGGAGGACACGCAAAAGCAAGAGTACAACAAGTAGGTATTTATTTCGGACCAGAAAGAGTTAACACCGATGATGTCCCAGCAGGAAACATCGTATACATTGCAGGAGCAAGAGGATCTATTGCAGGAGAAACAATCTGTGACCCAGAACACAAAATAGTAGAATTTGAAGGATTAGAACACATCTCTGAACCAGTAGTAACCGTAGCAGTAGAAGCTAAAAACACAAAAGACTTACCAAAACTCATAGAAGTACTAAGACAAGTAGCTAAAGAAGACCCAACCGTAAGTATCGAAATTAACGAAGAAACCGGAGAACACTTACTATCAGGTATGGGAGAACTCCACTTAGAAGTAATGAGTAAAAGAATAGAAGATAAAGGTGTAGACATCACAATATCTGAACCAATCATCGTATACCGTGAAACTGTTGCAAAAGAAGCAGGACCAGTTGAAGGAAAATCACCTAACAAACACAACAGATTCTACTTAACAGTCGAACCTTTAGATGATGGAATATTCCAAGCATTACAAGATGGAGACTTAAAAGAAGGAAAAATCAAAGGAAAAGAATCCGCAGCAGACTTCCAAAAATACGGAATGGACAAAGAAGAATCCAGAAGAGTATGGGACGTATACAACAAAAGCGTATTCATCAACGCAACCCGTGGTATCCAATACTTAGACGAAGTTAAAGAATTATTAATAGAAGGATTCGAATCCGCACTAAACGACGGACCTATAGCAAACGAAATCGCAATGGGATTAAAATTCAAATTAGTAGATGCAAAACTCCACGAAGACGCAATCCACAGAGGACCAGCACAAGTTTTACCATCTATTAGAAAAGCTATATACGGATCTATGATGTTAGCAGACCCAACATTATTAGAACCAATGCAAAAAGTATTCATCAACACACCTCAAGACTACATGGGATCTTGTACAAGAGAAATCCAAAACAGAAGAGGACAAATTGTTGATATGAAACAAGAAGGAGATATGGTTGACATAGAATCCAAAGTACCAGTAGCAGAAATGTTCGGATTCGCTGGAGACATACGTTCAGCAGCAGAAGGAAGATGTTTATGGTCTACTGAAATGGCTGGTTTCGAAAGATTACCAAGAGAACTACAATCTCAAATCATCCGTGAAATCAGACAAAGAAAAGGATTATCCGACGAACCATATCCTGCAAGTCACTACTTAGGAGACTTATAATACCTCTCCTAAGTTTTAATTAAATTATATTTGAAGATGATTAATAATCATAAAAAAATGGATTATTATGATTTGAATATAAATTGACTTTTCATTTTCACTTAAACCATTAAAATTTAAGAAAATGAAAAAAATAAAAAATAACTTTTTACAATTAAAGTTATATATAATAAACAATAATATTAATTAATGTTATATGGTTTTGAAAAGTTTAACAAAATTAAATTTTGCATTGTTAGATTTTACTCAAAACTATAATAAAAATTACTATAAACTTTAAATTTATTAAAATGAGGTTTTTATAATGGCAAAAGAAAAAGATCATATCAATTTAGCA
>CAYSIF010000086.1:0-3512 GCA_964431035.1 uncultured Methanobacteriaceae archaeon
AAAAAGAAGAAATAAAAATAACTAAAAAAAACTTAAATATCTAGAACCCTAAAAAAATTATAAGATTTATGATATGTTTTCACATATTAAATCTTGATTTTTATTAAAGAATAGTGCATGTGCTATTTTATCTTCATAGCTTAACATTGAACCTAATATATTATCACTATTTATTCTGTAGTCTTCTCCAATACCTACTGGTGTGAATTTTTCAAAGGTGTCATTAGATATTAATTGGAGGAAATCATCTGCATCCCTTATTAAGCCAATATCTTCTTTCTGGTTTTCTTCTTTTAATGTTAAACTGTCAAGTACATTACTTTTAATTATTTTTTCATGGCAATTTTTGTAGATGTCTGTGTTATATACCATTTCTAGGTTTATTAGTTTTCCATTTAAGAATATTATGGATCCTGTTTGTCCTTTGTTATATTGTATATTTTTAAGGTATTCATCAGTATCCTGTTTCATATATTGGTATGTGTCGCTTAATGCTTCTGTTTGTGATGATGAACCAAATAGTGCACCTAGAGCATGTACCTCATTCCATACTTCTCTTTGATTGGATTCGAATGTGTTACGTTGTTTTAGTGAGTTGTATACTGATTTGTTTTTTCTTAGTCGGAGTCTTCCTGATGCTATATTCTCTGATTTTTCAAATTTTTTTGAATTGTATCTCCATCTTCCTTGTTCTGTGCAACTTACTGGTACTGTTAGTTCTGTTTTTGGTGGTATGATTACTGTTGTGTTTAGTATACGGTTTTGTTTTGCTCCCAGTAGTTCTTCACCGTCAAGGATTATTAGTGGTATGTTGCTTTCGTTTTCAACTTTTAGGTTATTTACACTACCTTCTTGACTTACTTCATTTATTTGTACTAAGTCCAGTTCTAATGCCTTTTGTAGTGATAGTATATCCTTGTTGTTTGTGTTATCTGTTTTTATTCCTATTACTGTTAGGTTTTCATAGGTTTGTGGTTTTAAAAATTCTATATTTGCAAAAGTTTCGTTTATAATTTCCATACTTATATCACCCCTTAGATTCTTATGTTATATTTATTAATTTTTTTTATTCTAGGAAATTTATGTCACTATCTGGATTTGCTCTTTCTTCTTCTAGTTCTTCTGCATTTAGTATTTTACAGATTATTTCATTTTTTGTTATGAATTTTATTTTTGCAAAATCTGTGTCCATTATTTTATCATATATGCGTCCTGCACTTTGTGTGCCTCTTACAACTGTGTTAACACTGTTTGCGACATACCCTATTTTTCCAAGATATCTCATTTCTATACTTATTGCTTCATCATCATAATTATTGTCTTTTTCTTTTATTAGTTTGATGATTCTGTTTACTTTGATTATTTTTGGTTTATTTTCATTAGATAATGCTGTAAAAAATATGTCTGTCATTTTTTTTATCACCCCATAATTTTAATATTTTTTGAAAATTAGTACTCTATTTTTATGTGTTTTATATTATTTATAATTTGTTATTTTTTTTTTTCTTTAATTTTTTCTATTAATTTTGCCCAGAATTTGTGTTCATCTCCACAACCGGTGATTAAAATGTATTTGTATTCTGATTTTTCTATAATTTCTATTATTTTTTCTATTCTTTTGTCTAATTCTTTTATTAAGTGTACATCTGATTCGAATAAGAAACTTAATTTATCACAATAGTATAATCCAATATTGGTACTTGTTCTTCCAGGTAGAACTGAGATGTGGTTTGGTTTTAATCCTTTAATTATGTTTAAGTGGTCATTGAATATTTCTTCTTCAAATTCATCTGGTGTTGTGTATATGAAGTGTAATTTATTATTTTTTAAGTGTTGTTTCATAAATAATGAGTTTACTAGTAATGCATCACCATTATCTCCTTGTCCTACACCTATTAGTTTATCTTTGTATTTTATAATTTCAAATCTTCCATGTGGAAGTATACTTTTATCAAGATTTGAATAGTATTCTTTTATATTTTCTTCGATAGTTTCTGTTTTTGGTGTGAATGCTGAGTATACTGTTATTGCACATAATGTATTGTATATATTGTGTAGGCCCAGTATTGGTGTTTTTAATTCTAATTTGAATTGTATTGGTTTTTTATTTATATAGTTATATGAGTTTGCTTCTATTTCTATTAACCATTTATTATCTTTTGTTGTTAGATTTGTTAATTTAACATCTGGTTCCGGTTTTTTAAATCCACAATTGCAATAGTATTCTCCTCTGTGGTTCATAAAGTGTTTGTTGTATTTTAATGGTTTTCCGCAGTTTGGACAGTTTGCAATTTGTCCTATTGTGTTTGTTATGTTTAAGTCGAATCCATAGTATAATATTTTTATATCTTTTTCTTTTTCTAGGCCTATGTGTGCTGTGAATGGATCATCGGCATTGGTTATTATTAAACCTTTTTTCATGTTTTGTGATAGTAGTCTTTTTGCTTTGAAGTATTCTTCAAAGGGGTTTTTTATTCCTGCTACTTGTGTGTGTTCACGTGAAATATTTGTGTAAACTACTCCTATTGGGTTTATTATTTTTTGTATTGTTTCTGGTTGGCCGTGTTTTATGTCTCGTATTCCATATTCGAATACTCCTAAATCTCCTTTGTTATTTATTAGTCCGGTTGTTAGTGCATAGATTGTGTTATTGTCAACACTTTTTGCTATTTCATTGTCTTTTGATAATAGGCCTATTATCATTTTTGTTGTGGTGGTTTTACCATTGGTTCCTGTTATGATTATTGATCCATGTTTTATTTTATCATTTTCTAGTGTGGTAATTCCACCTAATCCCATCATTCGTATGAATGTTAATCCAGGTAGGCTTTTTCCTCCAGTAGGTAATATTTTAAGAGTTTTGCTTAAAATTTTACTGGTAGTTTTTGATATTTTGTATTTTAAATTAAATGGCATAAAAATTAGTTTTCTCCCCTTTACATTAAAAAAAGATTTTATAATTTTGAAATTTTGTTTATTATCTTTTTTTATTTTTGATTATTGATAAGTTTTTTTAAAATTTTTGCAATGCCGTCAATTTAATTTTTTTGTTTTAAATTTTTATGTTTTTTCTGATTTTTAGATATTATATTTCCTTAATTTTCACAAAATAATCGTAATATATTCTAATTTTTAATAAATTACTAGCTTTTAGATAATTATTCGCTTCAATAATCTTAATACTTCCTATTTAGAATTAGACATGTTTTATAATATAAGTATTAAAATATTCAATTCATTCTTTAATTTAATTATATATGGCTTATAATTTTTTATACCGTGTAATTTTGATTAATATCAAAATAAATTAAATTTAAAACTCATAACTTTCTTATTTTCTAATAAAAAGAGAGATAATATTAAATATAAGGTAAGAGAATATTATAAATTATGAACGAAAAATATTCTCTCACTTATCATTTTTGTTTATTCCAATTAATTAATTTTTCGGTTAACAACATTGCTATCAAGTTAAGGTTTTTTGTATTTTTTTCTTTTATTTTTCATTATTT
>CAYSIF010000087.1:0-3449 GCA_964431035.1 uncultured Methanobacteriaceae archaeon
CAGTTCTGTTTAATACTTCTAGAACTTCTGCTGGAACTCCATCTTCACTCATTATATAATCTCCTGTTAAATTTAAAAAACAGATTATAATACTAATTTAATATTATAATTATTCTTTGAGTTCAGCTACTTTTTCAACGATTTCGGTTACTAAGTCTTCTGCGTCTCCAGCATCGATAATTGCTGCGGAAGCGGTTCCAACAGATAATCCTGCTGCTCCACCGACTTGTTCTTTGGTTGGTAAGTATGCGTATGGAATTTCTTTTTCTTCTGCTAATACTGGTAAGTGTGCTACGATTTCAACAGGGTCAACGTCTTCTGCGATTACGACTAATTTTGCGTCTCCTCTTTCTATGAATTTGGTTACTTCGTTAGTACCTTTAGCTACTTTACCACTGTTTTTAGCGGATTCTAATGCTTGTTCTGTTTTTTCAACTATTTCTTCTGGGGTGTCAAATTTTACATAAATATTTGCCATATTAATTTACCTCCTTTTTCATCGGGCATTTTTTTGTATTTTTTTAATTTATTTTTGTTTTTTTAAAAAATTGCGCCATCCATCGGCAAATTATTATAACTTTATCCACAGTAAATTTATTGAGAAAAATAAGATATTTCCTGTGTGGTTATAATAATCAAAACTATTTGTGTTATTTTTTTATGTTTTTAAAATTTTTTTATTAAATTTTAAGAGTTATAACACAATTAATTTTTTATTTTTAGTTTTAATCTATAACTCATGAATCATATCCATATCACTAAATAATATAATCTCTGATAAGTTTATTGTAAAAATTATAATGTATTTTTACTGTATTTTTTGATTATATGTATTTTCAATGAATATTATTAGTAAAAAAAGAATTAGCTAATAATATGTAGTTTTTTTATCTATATATTTAGGATTTATGAAATAAATTCTAGAGAACTAGACAATATATAAATATATTTTATGTTACTTATAAAGTTAACTCATTTAATTTTAGAAAATAAGATCTTTGTAATGAAAATGTGTTTTGAGTTAAAAGTTTTTTTGAAAAATAGTTTTTTTAAAAGATTTTGAAAAATTTATGGAATAGGAAAAATATTGTTTTTCCTTCCATAAGTTTTTAAAGAAAAACCTAAGTATACTTAGATACTTTTTGCTGCTAATTTTACGTCTTCAGCTTTTACAGTTTTTCTTCCAGCGTGGCGTGCGTAGCCAACTGCTTTTTGTGCGATTTCTTCACCGCATTCTTCGATAGCTGCTGCTAATGCTGCTTTAGCTTCGTCAGAAATTCTTTCAGCACCAGCGTTTTTTAAGACTCTTCCAAAAGGAGCTATTGGTAATTCACTCATAATATTTCACCTCAATTTTAATTATACTAATATGTAATATGAACCTTATATATAAAGGTAACTGTTAATTTCAGTTAAATTAAGCAGTTATAAGATAACAAGCAATTAAAATAATATAATAAAATGGTTAATAACTAAACTTAAAAAATACAAAATAATAATAAAAAGAATAAAGAATTAACATAATTTAAAGATAAAATGAAAAAATAAACTTCTTAAAAAAGGTTAATTATAGAAAAATAAAATATAAAAATAGTAGTACTGTTTAAATAAAAACTTTAAACATTGAGAAATAAAAAAAAAGAATAAATTATAGAAGTAGTTAAATACTGTAATTAAATATTTAATCTAATTCTACTTTATCAGTTTCTTCTTCGTCTTCAACTTCTGCTTCTGCTTCTTCAACAATTGTTGCTTTAACTTTTTCAGCAGTAGTGTTGACTAAAACATAGTCCCCTATGCTTTTAACATCACTAAAATCAAGTGCTACATCGTCACTGGACATGATGTTCTTTTTAGATGCTACGATGATTTTTGTGATTTGTCCTGTTTCTTGGTCAAATTCTACATCTCTGATTTTACCTATTTCGTTTGCGTTAATGTCTAAAGCTAACATTCCTAAAAATTTTTTTAAGTTCATATTATATTAACTCCTTTTGATATTAATTTTAAGATAATTAATTAAATATAATGTTTTGTCGTTATATATAACTTTTTCATAAATTTATTTTTAATTGGTTAATAATTTTTTAATTTCATCTAGGTTTGCACTTACTTCTACAGGTTTTGTGCATGCTTCTATTGCAGTGTTTGGATCTTTTAGTAGGTGTCCTGTTACTACACATACTACTTTTTCGCCTTTGTCTATTACTCCTTCTGCTACGAGTTTTTTA
Organism: uncultured Methanobacteriaceae archaeon; assembly: GCA_964431035.1. Classification (GTDB taxonomy): domain Archaea; phylum Methanobacteriota; class Methanobacteria; order Methanobacteriales; family Methanobacteriaceae; genus Methanobrevibacter_A. The sequence goes on from CAYSIF010000087.1 coordinate 2,232, forward strand.
ACACCTGCTATACTTGCTGCACTTGCTGGTTCTACTCCAACTCCTTCTTTTCTTGCGAGTTCTTTTTGTGCTGCGAGTATTTCATCATCTGTTACTGTTTCTGCATATCCATCACTGTCGTATATTGCACGTAGTGCTTTGATACTGCTTACTGGTGCCCCTATTCTGATTGCTGTTGCGATTGTTTCTGGGTTTTCTACTGGTTCGAGGTCCATTGTTTTTTTGTTAAATGCATTTACTATTGGGCATGCTCCTTCTGCTTGTATTCCTGTCATCATTGGAACGTCTTTTATGAATCCTGCTTGGTGGAATTCTTGTATTCCTTTCCAGATTGCTGATATGTTTCCTGCATTTCCTACTGGTAGCACTATTCTATCTGGTGATTCCCATCCTAATCCGTGAGTGATTTCCATACCGATTGTTTTTTGTCCTTCTAGTCTGTATGGGTTGATACTGTTTAGTAGGTATAGGTATCTTTCTTCTGCTAGTTGTGTCATTGCTTCTAGTGCTTGGTCGAAGTTTCCATCGATACTTACTACTTCTGCTCCGTGGAACATTGCTTGTGCTAATTTTCCTAGTGCTACTTTTCCTGATGGTAGGAATACTATACATCTTTTTCCTCCTCTTGCTGCGTATGCTGCAAGGGATGCTGATGTGTTTCCTGTACTTGCACATCCTACAGTGTCTACTCCTAGTTCCATTGCTTTGGTCATTCCTACTGTCATTCCACGGTCTTTGAAACTTCCTGTTGGGTTGGATCCTTCTACTTTTACGTATAAGTCTATTCCTAATTCTTCACCTAGTTTGTTACATTGTATAAATGGTGTTCCTCCTTCATCGAGGGATACTTTTTTATCTGCATTTACTGGTAAGAATTCTTTGTATTTCCATAGTGTGTCTCTTCTTCCTTCGAAGGTTTCTTTTGTTGCGTTTACTTCGCCTGTTACTACTTCGAGTACTGATCCACATTTTTTACATGTGTATATTATTTCATTATCGTCGTATTCTTCTCCGCAAGATACGCATTTTATCATATTTTATCACTCACAAAAAATATTTTTTTATTTTTAAATAATTTATTCATATATTAGTTTAATTTTTGTTATATTTAAATTGAATTCAAAAAATAACACTGCTAGAAACTTAAGACTTTTTTTCTATTCTTTTCCTTATTTTTTTAAATACAAACTAAATTTCAGTTAATTTAATTAACAAGAC
>CAYSIF010000088.1:0-3443 GCA_964431035.1 uncultured Methanobacteriaceae archaeon
CTAAAGCAAGTAATGCATATTATCAGCTAATTGGTATACAAATTTTAATTATGGTTGGTATATAATATAAATATTCCCTTGAGAAATATTTAGAAAGATTTATATAAAAAAAGAAAAATTGGTATAATACTAAAAATAAGTGTAAAAGTATTACTGGAATTGTAAAATTAAAAAAAATGATTGTTGAAAATTTTTTTATCTTTTCATACCGAAGAAGTTTATTGCATCTATTAAATCTCTAAATGATTCAATTTCTTCCATTATAACATCTTCATCTGTTAGACCACTGCTTAGTTCTCCATCAACACTTAATGTATCTGGTCCTCTTCCAACAATGCGCATAACTCCATCTTTTGAGAATATTTCTTCTGCGACACGATCATGTACAAAGCTTCTTCCAGGGATGATAACTGATTCTTTAACATCTGATAGGTCTACTGTTTCAAAATCTTCTTTTGTCATTAGGCAGGCTATTTCTTTTTCTGTTCCTATAACATTTACATTGTCACTTGCACCTATTTTGTCAAATATTTCTCGTATGTATGGTGCTGCTATTTTACTTGATATTAATGTTGCTTCTCCAGTTACTTCTTTTAGGAATTGTAGGTATTCTTCGTTTCCTTTTTTTGCTATTATGAATGGTGATCCTAGTGTTGGGTCTCCTGTTGGTGTTCCAGTTACTCTTAGGTTGTATTCATTGTTTATTTCTTCTACTAAATTTGCGAATTCTTCTATTGTTTGTGTTTGTATTCCTTTTACTACTGGTCCATTTTTTAGTATTAGTCCTTGTTCTGTGGTGTTTGCAAATCTCATTAGAAGTATTGCTTTTGCTCCCCATGATTCTAAATCTGCGCATGTTTTGTGTAGTACTTCTCCGTCGTTTATTCCAGGTATTATTACTGATGCTACGTAGAGGTTTGCATTTTCTGCGAATAGTTTTGCTGATTCTAGTGAGGCTTCTGGTGTTGGGTCGCATACCCATTCTTTTCTTAGTTTTGCATCGTTTGCAAATAGTGTGAATGTTACTTCGTTTACTCCGTTATCTATTAGTCTTGATGCTTGTTTTGGATCGTCTATTCCTTTTCCACTTGTGTATCCTAGGTGTGATTTTAGTCCGAATTGGTTTAGTCCTGATACTAATTCTTCTAGTTGGGGGTAGCAGCTAACATCTCCCCCTCCACTTATGTTGGCTTTTATTTCTTTGTCGTTTGTGGGGTTCATCATTAGGCTTGTTTGAACTTCATTAAGTACTAGAAATGGTGGTTTGAAGTCTGTTCCGTCGTCACGTACTCCTTCATTGCATCGTGAACATCCTACTGTGTTTGGTGGGCAGTATCTGCATCCTAGGGGTTCTATTGGTTTTACTTTTTTAAAGTAGCAGTATTTGCAGTATCCTCTGCAGTTTTTTCCAGGTACTCCTCCTACATCAGCTATAACTTGCATGTTTAATTTTTTTCCTTTCTTTTTTCTTTGTTGGTTTTATGATTTGTAAATATATTATTAATTAAATTTAGGGTATTATTTTTTTATATAAAAAAAGATTAGCTTTTTTATAGTATAATATTATTCATTATATATACATGTAATTGTGAAAATAGTGTATTTTATAAAAAAATTTAGATTAAAGAACTTTCATTCAATAATCTAACAAGAGTATAATCATACATATGAGACTTCTCAACAATTGCAATATCACCAAGACGTTTATCTTCAATCATAACATCTTCAATAACACCATGATACTTATCATAATCCAATTTAACTCTTAAACCATTAAGTTGACTAGTTACAGGCGTTGGACTAATAACATCATTAATAGCATCAACTTGAGTTTCAATCTCATTTTTAACCATAATACTTGGAAACAGTGGTGGATCTTGAGATAAATCACTACGTTGCTTATTAATCAACTCTTCACAGACTTCAACTAAACGTTTTAAAGCACGAATATCTGGCCCTCTTTTTAATCTACGAGGTATACGACCTAAACCACTAACATAAGCATCTGCTCCAGGCAAATCTTCCAAATCTATTTCAGGAGCACCAGTTACAATAACTGGAATACTAATATCATCAAATAAGAAAGATTTATCAACAATACAATCATGAAAACTACCTAATGCAAAAATAGCAATATCATGTTCTTCTATTAAATCTTTTTCATACTCAGAAATACCTGCAGTACCTTTACCATGGCCTCTAGCTAAGCCAATCATATTATCTTTAACACCATAACGACGCAAGTACTCACTAATATCACAGGCAGCATGAGGTAAATGATGTCTTGCAAGTGTAGGTGATACAATAGCTATTTCACAACCAGCCATAGGTGCACTAGTTATCTCACCATAAATTTCTTTAGTTTTTTCCTTAACTTTTTCCACATCTTCTACTGGAACTGCCATATTAATAATTAATTCCATTTGTAATGTGTTTTCTTGAAGGACAAAACCACCTAAATCCTCAATTAATTCTTTTAGTTCATCACTTTTATGAACTCCACCTTGATATGTTAATGTTTCATACATAGTATCATTATACCCCAATGAGAAAAATTAATAATTTTATTTTTATAAATTAATTAGAATATTTATATTTAATACTATAAAAGAATTTTTTTTATAATAATTTAAATTCACCATTCTTATATAAAGCTACATTATCACTAATATTTCTTTGTAGAGAAAAATTAACATCATCAATATAACCTAAATCAATTAAGATTTTTGCAGATTCTGTTTCTTTTAATAATTTATTACATAAGTCCTTATCTCGTGATGCTAATATACTTGATTGTGCATATTCTGTTAATTCAATATTTTTATCATATTTTTTTATCCAGTATAATATTTCTCCACATGCAATATAATCCTCTAATGCGAAGTTATTTTTACGTCCTGCCATAACTAAATCAATATGATTATTCGCAAGTTCTAATGCTTTTTTTGCAACTGCTTTACCATTAATAAATGCTCCAACTAATATTTTAGAATTCATATTTTCTAATATTCTTGTTCCATTAGTTGTTGTTATAACCATAGTATTTTTATCTGTTTTGTATTGTGCAACCTTTTCAGGAGAGTTACCTAAATGAAAACCTTCTAAACGTTGACCCAAACGTTCTCCAACAAGTATTGCATCATTTTCTTTTGCAATTTTTCTAGCATTTTCAGGTGTGAAAGCAGGTATAATCCTATTGAAATTGTTAAATGCCATTGTAATTGTAGTACTTGCCCTAAACGCATCAACCATTATTGAAACATCAGTACTTTCTGTTTTTTCAAAATTTAAACTTGCTAACATTTTACTTTTTTATCCTAATCTTTTTTTTAATAAAGAATAAAATACCTACCATATAATTAATAATTATATATAATATTAATAAAAGTATTCAATGCCGTCAATTTAATTTTTTTATTGTGTTTTTATATATTTTTTCCTCC
>CAYSIF010000089.1:0-2916 GCA_964431035.1 uncultured Methanobacteriaceae archaeon
TAACATATACTAAGGGTAAGATTGTTAAAAAAGGAGATGTTTCTAATTCAAAATCAGAAAGTTCTGATTTTTATGGAACAAATGCTGCTGTTTTGGTAACTAAAAAAAGTACATTATATATTTCAGATACTTCCATTGTTACTAATGCAAAAGGTGCAAATGCAATATTTGTTACGAACTTAGATTCTAAATCATCTGGTGCAACTGCATATGTCACAAATGTGATTATCAACACTTATAAAGATAAATCCCGTGGTTTGGATGCGACGTATAATGGAAAAATTATTGCTAAAAATGTTATTATTAATACTCGTGGTGGAAGCTGTGCAGCTCTTGCAACTGATAGAGGTGAAGGAAGCATTACTGCAACATCATGTGTTTTAAATACTGGTGTTGGTCAAAAAAGTGGTTCTGGAAGTCCATGTATTTATTCAACTGGTACAATAACAGCCAATAAATGTACGGGCACTAGTTATGTTAGTCAAATTGCATGTATTGAAGGAAAAAACAGTATAACATTAAACAGTTGTGATTTAACAGGTTATGCTAAGGGAAATCGTTATGTTAGTGGATCTTATATTGATTCATGTGGTGTTTTCCTTTATCAGAGTATGAGTGGTGATGCAGCATCAGGTGTTTCCAAATTCATATCAACAAATTCCAAACTAAGTATTTCATCAGCCAGTAAATATTATAATAGTGCTCCAATGTTTTATGTAACAAATACTGAGGCAACTATCAATTTAGAAAATACTAAATTGAATTTTGGAAGCGGAGTTTTATTAAATGTAGCTGGTCAAAGTCAATGGGGTAGTAGTGGTTCTAATGGTGGAAAAGTAACATTTAATGCAGTAAATCAGGAATTATCTAGAAATATAGTTATTGATAAAATAAGTTCACTACAGTTAACATTAACCAGCAGTACTTATTCAGGTTCAATTAATCCATCAAGTTCTTATGGAACAACATCAGTTACTATTAATACGGGTTCAACATGGACTTTAACAGGAAACAGTCATATTATCAGTTTAACTAACTCAGGCAATATTGTATATGGAACTAATACATTATATGTTAATGGAGTAGCTTATACTGCGTCTAACCCTTATTAATTCATGCAGTACAATAATGTACTGCATTTTCTATATTTATGGTACTTTACCTAAAATTTATTTCATTTTTAGGTAAAGAGATTCTTGGGCTATTATACACAATTGTATAAGGATTACCAAGCTATCCCTGGTTTCCTACCAGTTCACATTGAACAATAAATTATTTATTATTCTCTTTTAATGATAGTAATCTTAATCCTTCGTTTAGGATGTTGATTGCTGCATTGTGGTCTCTGTCATGTGTTGTGCCACATGCTGGACATTTCCATTCACGCATATCTAATGTTAAACCTTCATAGATATAATCGCATATATGACATTTTTTGCTGGATGGGAAAAATCTTCCTATTTGTACGAATTTTCTACCATACCAATCTGCTTTGTATTTAATCATATTAACAAGCTTAAATAATGAGATTCTTTGCAATTTAGAAGACCATTTATCGTTTTGAAACATTCCATGAATGTTTAAATATTCCATTGCAATTATATCGAAATTATTGACTATGTATTTGCTTAATTTGTTATATGTGTCTTTTTGTTTGTTATTTTTTCTTCTTCGCCATTTATGTAATTTGGATAGTGTTTTTTGATAATTTTTACTGCCTTTTTTCTGTCGGCTTAATTTCTTTTGGTATTTTTTAATTTGAGCTTCTTCTCTGCTGAGATCTAAATTGGCTATCTTTTCACCCGTAGATAAAGTAGCTAAACTTTTTAAACCTAAATCAATGCCAACATTTTTGTTCTTTTTAGATAATTCGTCAACAGTGGTTTCTATATTTACTACTGCATAATATAATCCATTTTCTTTTTTGACAGTTACATTATTGATTTTAGAAGATTTTAATAAATGTCGATATTTACTGCTTGTTTTATAATGGCAAAATTTTAATTTAGCTAAACGAATACGCCTATTAGTTACACGAACATTATTATTGATTTCTTGTATTCTGAATGTTTGTTTGGTGTATTTTTTGTTTTTACGTTTAGGAAATTTGGATTTACCTTTAAAATAATTTTGAAATGCTTTTCGTAAATCACGTACTGTTTGTTGTTGACTCGTTGACTCACCCTCTCTTAAAAAACTATATGACCGTTTTAATACCCTCAATATTCCATTAAAAATATTATCCGTGGGAGAAATGGAATATCCATAATCTTTACCTGATCGATAATATGTATTGTACAATTCGAGCGTATTATTCCATATAAAACGTCGGTTGCCTATATTTTGATTAAATTCATTTGACATTTTCTCATCAGGCAAAAGCATTATCTCAAGATTCATATTAACAGTTTTAACCATAAAATTATTCACCTCCAAACAATTTTATTCGAATTTCAAATTTAATAAAAAAATGAAATACTATATTACAAAATGTAATAACTAATATACTATTAAGTATTATATCATATAAATAATTTTATACTTCAACAAAACCAATAAATATTTATATAAGATTATTAAAAACTGATTAAAATATAAAAAATAATATTAAAATTAGTTTATATAATCCAATATAGATTGATTTTAATCATATTAAATACTAAATGTTTTTAATCCACCATATTTTTTCAAATACAAAATATATATACAAAAAAATACATAAACTTTAAGTAAAGTACAATTATAAAAATAAAGAATTACATTTATATATTTAAATTTAGTAATTAATAATATACATTTAACAAAGAAGTGTTTTTTTTGAAAAGAGAATGTTTAACAATAATTGGTACTGCCCATGTTTCAGAAGAAAGTGTGAACGAAGTTAAAGATAAAATTTACGAACAACATCCTGATATA
>CAYSIF010000089.1:2926-3227 GCA_964431035.1 uncultured Methanobacteriaceae archaeon
AGTAAAGTACAATCATATATTTGATATAATGTTAAAGATAATCGCACTATGGTATGGTATTTTTTTCCTTAAATTTGTAGGAATTGATGCTGAAATTGATGAAATTTTAAATGTTGAAATAGATACAATGTATGGGGAGAGAGCTTTTTTAGATTTCCTGTGTTTACTTAAAGATGGTACTATTAAGCATTTTGAATTCCATTACAAAATCCTTGAAGATGATGACTTGGATAGGTACTTCAGATATAATATTCTTTCTGAAGGTCTTCATGGTAAACTTACTGAAACCATAATATTCAGG
>CAYSIF010000090.1:0-2911 GCA_964431035.1 uncultured Methanobacteriaceae archaeon
ATAAACTATATTATGTCAATCATCTATAATAAAAGTTTGGTTAGTAACTATATTTTTTTTATATTAACTCTAATTTTTTAAGTATTTTTTCTGCAGGATCCATTCCTTGAGCACCAATTAATAATATTACATCATCATTTAATGCTTTATCTAATGTATTTGTTAGAGCATCTACTAATTTATCATATAATGTGTAATTAATATTGTTTTCATCTAGAACTTTGGTAAATATTTCTTTTTCTTCATTTGTTACTGTGTTTAGATGATCTACTTCATCTTCACTGCAGGATAGTATTAAATTTAAGGATACTTTATTATCTGTTTTTAGTTCGTTTAGTATTTCTACTAGGGATTCTGCTATTAGTTTGTTTAGTGTTGTTCCTCTTGAGCCTCTTATTGCATCTATTATGTATAAGTTTTCACTGTTTTTTGAGGCTATTTCATATGCTGATTTTATTGTTGCTTTTATTCCATCTGGATTGTGTGCGAAATCATCAATTATTCTTGGGTTTTCTTTTAATGTTACGAATCTTCTTTTTAATGCTTTGTAAGTTTTTACTCCTTCTTTTATTTTATCTAGGCTTATGTTTAGTGATATGGTGCTTGCTATTGCTGCTAGTGTGTTTTGTATGAAGTGGTGTGATTGGAATGGTAGTTCTTCAAGTTTTAAGAAGATTTCATTTTTATATATTATTGCTTTTTGTTTTTCACTATAGTATAATTTGTTTTCATTATTTATTTTTGTTAAAGTTTCTGGGTTCATGCTTACGTAGAATGGTTGTGTTTTGTTGTTGATTTTATCCATTTTTTTAACGTTTTCATCGTCATTGTTTATTATTACTGTTCCTTTGTTTAATGATTTTACGTATCCTTGTATTTCTTGGTTTACTTCTTCTATACTGTTTACTAGTCCTATATGGTCCATTGCTACATTGGTTACTACTGCTACATCTGGGTTGATTGCTGTGCTCATTAGTTTTGCATGGTTTTTCATGAAGTAATCGTCCCATCCTTGTACTTCTGATATTTCTATTACTATATAGTCTAGTGTGTTTGTCTCTTGTATTGTGTTTTTTATTAGTTTTGATACCATTGGATCTATTAGTGTGTTGAATTCGCTTCTTGCATCTGTATTGGTAAATGTTTTTGCACCTGTATTTTGTAGGATGTGATAGATCATGTGACTGGTTGTTGATTTTCCATTGGTTCCTGTTATTACTATTCTTTTTGATTGTGGTGCGAAACGTTCTATTGTTTGTTCTAATGCGAAGGCATTGGCTACTTCTATTTTTTCTACTATGATTACTGGGTAGTTGAGTTTTTCTGCTGTTGGTATGGTGTCTTCTTCAGGGTGTAATGTTATTAGGCAGGCTACTTTTTTTTGGTTTGCTATTTCTACTCCTTTTCCGTTTATCCAGTGTCTTATTACTATGTCTCCTTCTTTTGCATCGTTTAGTGTGGTGAATACTCCTGTTATTTTTTCAGACTTGTATGATTGGCTTCCATGTATTGTTCCATTTATTTTATCTGATAATTGTTTTATTGTTAAGTCTTTTTCTAACATAGTAAACATGAAATTCTCCTTTTAATTTTTTTAGAATAAGAGTGTTAGTTTGAAATATTTTTTTTATATGAAGAAGAAGTATTGTACTAATAATCCCAGTATACAAGCTATTGCGGTTATTAACCAGTATGATATTACTATTTTTATTTCACTCATTCCATGGTAGTGTAATGTGTGGTGTAGTGGTTCTACTGGTAATGTTATTACATGTGCTCTGTGTAGTAAGCTTATTATTGTTGATCCTATTGGTACTGCTAGTGATAGTAGTCCGAAGTATGGGATGTTTGTTATTAATACTGCAGCTGCATATCCTGTTCCAAGTATAAATGATCCTGTATCTCCCATGAATATTTTTGCTGGGTATTTATTGAATACCAGGAATCCTAAACATATTCCAAGTAGTAGTGCAAATGGTGCCATGTTCATTAGGTTTCCATTTAAGTAACAGAATATCATACTTGAAAATGATGCTATTGCAACTATTCCTGCTGCTAAACCATCCATTCCATCTATTAGGTTTATGGTGTTTATACATCCAAGTACTGCGATTATTACTATTGGGAATGCTAAGAAGTATCCTAGATTAAATCCTCCTAATGTTAGTACTACTCCCATTATTGCTAAGAATAATCCAGGTAGTATTTGTGCTATGATTTTAACTGATTCTGATGGTTCGTATTTGATTGGTATTACTGCCATCTCTTCTAGTTTACCTGCTTCGAGTAATGGTTTAACTTCTTTTTTTGCTTTATCTGTTGTTACTCTTGCTTCTTCTCCAGGACCTAAATCTAATATTCCTAAAGTTATTACGTTAGCAGTTCTGTTTTTTACTACTTGTTGATGTTCTTTTACTTTCAAACCTAAAAGATCATCTAGTAATCCCATTATTCCTCCACTTATCATAATTAAGCTTGTTAATAAGAGGATAGTATTATTGTAGTATAGTGATATTATGAATAAGATTGCGAATAAGAATGATATTCCACCCATTGTTGGTGTTCCGATTTTATGTCTGTGTTCACTTACAATAGGAGAGTCTGATATTGCTGCATCTAGCAATACGTTCCGTATAAAGTATGTTGCTACTACTGTAACTATAAATGTTAGTATAAATAAAATTGCTATACTATTTATTCCTAAAATGTTCATAAAATATCACTAATGAAAAATAAACTAAAAAAATTTTTTTAAAATTTTTTATTCTAATTATAATATTTGCACTATAATATTATTTATAATTATTATTAATGAATTATTAGTTAGGCTTCCTTTTTTCATTCCTATCCAAATTTTGGCTTTGTAGAAAACCAAATTTTTAACTTATTTTTTTTGATTTTTTCAAATTTT
>CAYSIF010000091.1:0-2711 GCA_964431035.1 uncultured Methanobacteriaceae archaeon
TTTTGTCCTTGCATCCTATAGATTGGCCGTTTCACCGATCCTTTTAATGTCCATCAGTAATTTAATCATCATTGTCATTCATTAAAAGACGTGTCGTTTCTGCTCCAGAGTCATACTTCTCAGCATATATCTTTCAATATTATAGTCTAAAAAATTAATTTCCCCTGTAAATAATGAAAATTAATATGATGGGCGGAGTTTCCTTAGTTTTAATGAAAAAACCAGCAACTGTCTTTAGCTTGCCATGAAAAAATTTTTAAAAAAAAGTAGCAGGGCCTAGATTTGAACTAGGGCTCTCGGGGTTATGAGCCCCGCGGGATCACCAGACTACCCCACCCTGCTATTATAAATTATCTATAAATTTAGATTACATTAAACATATTAGTAAAAACTATTATATAAAGATTATGGTTAAAAAAAAATAAAAACAAAGATGGATACTGAAAAAAGTGTTTATTCAGCATCTTCTAAAGCTTTTATTCTTTCATCAAGATTTTTAATATCTTCAGAGGTATTTTTTTGATATTCATCGAATCTTTTTTCTAAATCATCAATACTTTGAGATGTGTTGTTCCATTTTTCTTCTAAAGATCCTAAGTCATCTTTAGTAACTAAAGACCAATCTTCGATTAATTCTTCACTTTTTTCATCTAAGAATGCGTTTAGTTTTTTTGAAAAAGCATCTGTACTGAATGATGCATAATCATTAAATGTTCCTTTTATTTTATCTCCCATGGAAACAGCTTCTTCATCTGTTCTGTAGGTATCTGGGTTTCCATCCATTGAACTTGGAACATAATTTTTAACAGCATCTAAAACATTTGAATTTGCTTCTAGAATATAATAAAGTAAAACTAATATTACAATTATGAAGATTATAATTGCAATCGCTTCAACTATACCCATAAAAAAATCACCTTAACTTTTTATTTGTCTTTTATAAGTTTTTTTTCTTTTTTCTCGATTTCTTTTAACATTTTTTCTAGTTTTTTCTGTTCAGCTTGGGCTTCTAATCTAGCTAATCTTTCGTTGATTTCACTGTGTAAATATCCAACATTACCTCTAACATCATCTGTGGAATTTCTTATTTGGGATAAGTGTTCTTGTTGTTCTTTTGGTAGTTGTATAGGATTTTCCATCAAGCGTTTATTTTCTAAATCTTTTTCAACCATAGCTATTTTTTTCAATTCTATTTCTTTTTCCATTAAAATTATTGTATTTTTTGATTCTGCAGCTTTTCTCCATTGCACAACTACAACAATTATAATTATTAAAGCTATTACAACTAATAATAATATGAAAAGTTGGTTACTTGAAAAAACTAGCAAATTTGATGCCATAAATTTTTTTCCTCCGAAAACTTTGGAATTATAAATAATTTTTAATAATATAATTATAATATATAGATTAATATATAAATTTTATTTATTATAATATTTTTTTTATTTTGAAAAAAAAATATGAATTTTTTCTTTAGATTATTTATTATATTTTTCTCCCATAAGATAATGCTTTTATTTATGGAAAAAAAGAGAATGAAAATTTAATGAAACATCCCAAATTTTTATGTAAAATGAATATGAAGTGAATATTATGGATGATGAAATGATAGAATCATATGAGAAAGCTGGAAAAATATTATCTGAAGTTAGAGAAGATGCTGTTAAATTAATTAAAAATGACTTACCTATTATTGATTTAGTGGAATTTGTTGAAAGTGAGATTGTTAAAAGAGGTGCTGGTATATCATTTCCTTGTAATGTTTCTGTAAATGAGATTACTGCACATTATACTTCTCCGTTAAATGATAAGAATAAGATGGTTACTGGAGATTTAGTTAAATTAGATTTAGGTACTGAGATTAATGGTTATATTGCTGATTCTGCGATTACTGTGATGGTTCCTGGTGATGATCTTGAGGATGTTGTTGGAGAAGATAAGCTTGCAGTGAATTATGATATTCAGGAAGCTTCTGCTGCAGCTTTAGATGCTGCTATAAGTACTGTTAGAGCTGGTGTTGAAATAGGTAAAATTGGTAAGGCTATTGAAGAAGCTATTCATGCTTATAATTTAAGACCTATTGCTAATTTAACGGGCCATAGTTTAGAGCAATGGAATCTTCATGCTGGAATATCTATACCTAATATTAATAATAATGATAGTAAAAAACTTAAAGAGGGTCAGGCTATTGCTATTGAACCTTTTGCAACAGATGGTGTAGGTTATGTTGATGATACTCCCCATGCTTATATTTATTCTTTTATGAAAAATAAACCGTTTAGATTAAAACATGCCCAGAAGGTTATTGATTATGTTGAGAAGAATTATCATGATCTTCCTTTTTCAGGTCGTTGGTTATGCGAAGAGTTTAATCCTAATCGTGTTAATGCTTCTATACGTAAATTAGGTCAGTCTATGGCTATTTATCCTTATCCTGCTTTAAAAGAAAAAAGTGGTGCTTGGGTTTCTCAAAAGGAGCATACTGTTATTGTTGAACCTGAAGGTTGTTATATTACAACCTTATAAAAAAAATATTTTTATTTTATTTTTTTTTTTGAAAATTTATTAACTTTTTTTTATTCCATTGCTATCAAGTTAAGGTTTTTTGTATTTTTTTCTTTTATTTTTCATTATTTTTTGTGTTTAGTAGGCGTCGCTTATGTTACTTGGACATTTAGTTTCTTTATATGCTTTATCGCTACGTTCACTAT
>CAYSIF010000092.1:0-2549 GCA_964431035.1 uncultured Methanobacteriaceae archaeon
TAACACACCATTTGAAAACAAAAACAATAGAATAACAACCTATATAATAACAGACTCAGAACAATTTATACCATACACTCCAAACACGTGGAAAACATTCCAATTAACAACAAACAAAGAAAACTACACAATAAATGAACCAATTGACATAATAGCAACATTAAACAATTACAACAACAAAACAAAAAACACAACAATAGATACAAACTCCCCAACAACATTTATAACATTATGCTCAACAAATAACCTATTTGTTGAAGACAATTACACAATCAAAGATATACTAAACATTACACCAAATATAACAACAAATATAAGTCAAGAGTATAATATAACTGGAATAATTGACAATCAAAAAATAACAAGAACCATAAACCTCCATAATACTCTTAAAACACAATTAACCACAGCAAATTTAAATAAAAAATATAATGATCCTGGCAATTTAACAGGAACACTAAAAGATGAAAACAACTCTCCAATCTCCAGTCAAGAAATAAAATTGAACATAACACGAACAAAAAATAATGCATCAAAAATTTACACACTCACCACAAATAATAATGGAGAATATCAATTACCAATAAACCTTGCAAAAGGAACATATACTGTTGAAACATATTACACTGGAAATGAAGTATATCTTCCATCTAATACAAATTCAACAATTGAAATAACAGAAAAAACCAAAACCAAACAAACAGTAGAACCATATACTCATAAAGAAACAAAAAATACATATAATTTAACTGGAAAATTAACAGATAAATATAATAATCCTCTAAACAATGAAAATATAAAAATAACACTAAAAAGATTAACAAATAACTTATCAAAAACATATACAGTAAACACTAATACTGAGGGAGTGTATAATTTACCAATTAATCTTGCAAAAGGAACTTATCATGTAATTTGCACATATGAAGGCACCACCCAATATGAATCTTCATATTACAATATAACAATATATATCATCTAAAATAAAAATTCTAGGTAAATAAATGTCTGAAGAAAATACAAATCAATGGGACAGTAGACTATCATTTTTATTAGCAATGATTGGTGCTGCTGTAGGTTTAGGTAATATATGGAGATATCCATACGTTGCTTACACTAATGGTGGAGGATCCTTTATAATACCATATTTATGTGCTATTTTAATTTTAGGTCTTCCTTTTTTAATCTTAGAATATGGTGTTGGATTTAAATTTAAAACCAGTCTTGCAGATACATTAAAAACTATTAATAGTAAGTTTGAAATTCTTGGTTGGTTTGTAGCATTAACTGCTTTTTTAATTTTAGCATATTATGTTTGTATTGTTGGTTGGGATTTAATTTATATTCTTCTAAGTTTATTTAAAGGTTGGGGATTAAATCCAAGTAGTTTTTACACAATAACCTTATTACAAAGTACAAATGACTTATCTGGTTTAACTTATTTTTCATGGCCTATTGTTATATTTTTAATTGTTGTTTGGGTGTTAATTTGGTTAATATCTCATGTTGATTTAAATAAAGGTATTGCACGTGTAAGTAAGATTTTCATACCTTTACTTATGATTATAATGGCATGTATTGTTTTATTTTCATTAACCTTGCCTGGTGCAAATTTAGGTTTAAATGCATTATTAACACCTCGATGGGATATGTTGCTTAATCCTTCAATTTGGCTTGCAGCTTTTGGACAAATATTATTTAGTTTAAGTTTAGGTATTGCTGTGATAATAACATATACAAGTTATCTTCCAAAGGGTTCAGATCTTTTACGTGATGGTTTAACTGTTCTTGTTTCTAATTGTAGTTTTGAAGTATTTACTGCATTTGGTATTTTCAGTATACTTGGTTTTATGGCATTGAATAAAGGTGTTGCTGTTAGTCAAGTTGTTACTCAAGGTTCAGGTTTAATTTTTATTGCTATACCTGAAATTTTAAATATTATGGGTCCTTATGGATATATTATTGGACCATTATTCTTTTTATGTGTATTCTTTGCAGGAATGACAACAACAATTTCATATTTAGAACCTCTTGTTTTATCCATATCTAAAAAGTTTAAAGTGTCACGTAATAAAGCAAGTAGTTTATTATGTTTAATTGGTTTTATTATAAGTTTAATTTTTGCAACCGGTTCAGGAAGTTATATTTTAACATTATTTGATGGATTTATAAATCAATTTGGAATACTATTTGGTATTATCTGCCAATGCTTAATATTTGGTTGGTACTATAATATTGATAATATACTAGAAGTAATTAATAGTAATAGTAAACGTAGTGTTGGAAGAGTTTGGAAGTTTGTTATTAAGTTTTTAATCCCAGTTATACTATTTATTGTTTGGATTACTGGTTTAATTGATTTATTCTCTTCAGGTCAATTTTCAAGTTTAATTATACAATTAATTATTGCAATTGTTTTAATTGTTGTTCCTTTAGTTTTAACTTTGGTTCCAGAAAAAACCTGAACTAGGTTAATATTTTTTTTCTTATTTTTTGGCTCTGTCTAAAACTTTGTGTGTTTGATATTTTATTATTTTTTTACACTTGAA
>CAYSIF010000093.1:0-2344 GCA_964431035.1 uncultured Methanobacteriaceae archaeon
CCATAATTATACGTCTCCTAATCCAATTTTGACTTTTCTAATAATCTCATCTAATTTATCTTGAGGAACTGTAACACCTCTTATTACACCATTTATAATACCTACAACTTTGCCTTTTGTTCTTATTTTTTCAGGCATGACTTTTGAAGTTTGTACCCCTATGTTTGCTAGGTCTTCGAAGTCTATTGGGTATTCACATATTATTATACATGGTTTGTTGATGTTTTTTAGAATTAATCTAGCTTTGTATATGATATGGTTTTTTACTCCGCCTAAGTGTACTACGAGTAGTTTGAAGTTTTTCATTTGTTCTGTTTCTTTTGGAGTTACTCCTGAAACATTTCCTCCACTTGCTCCTGGTGCATCTGCTGGTGCACCTGATCCTGCATCTAGAATCATAGTACTTGTTAAGAGATTTGCTTCGCGTAAACCGAATGTGATTTCACATACTGGTTTTGTTATGTGTCTTCTTCCTGGAGACATAGCTACTGCTAAAATGTCATTTCCACATTCTGCGAAAGTTCCTCTTTGAGCAATCCCGCCTCCTTCTCCAAGACCTCTTGTTTCGCGGCAGTCTACTACGTGGCTTTTTCTTCCTATCATTTTTTTACCAGATTGCTTCTTTTATTCTTTTTTCTCTATGAATGATACTGATTCTGAGAATTTTGAGTGTTGATCAGTTATTCCAATTAGTTCTTCAGGTAGTTCTATATCCCCGTATTTCATTGTGTCTGTTACTGTTCTTTCTTTTCGTATATATTGTGCTTTGTTTGTGTTTATGTCATAACCGAAGTCTAGATTGTTTTTACAGATTTCATCTATTTTATCAATAGCTTCTTCTGTTTCTATTTCAATCCATATTCTTCCTGTTTTGACTTTTAGTTCTATTTTTTTCCCGTTTACTGTTATTTCTCTTCTATCACCGTATTTGCGACCTAAGTCATCTAGTGGTGGTAGTCTTGGTCCGTAAACGACTGTTCTTATAACAGAATCTAGTGCTTCTATTTGATTTAATAGTGTTTCTGTTGTGTCTGCACCTAGTATTCTGTGTGGGAATATTTCTATGTCCATATTGTTTTGCCTCAAAAAAATTTTGTTTAAAATTTTTTTTAGATGATTAATTGATTATTATTTAATTATATGTCTCCTTTTATATCGTCTGCTGCTTCAGCAACGAATTTTAAAGGTTTACGGAATTCATTAATGTTTCCATATACTTCTTTAATAAGACCAGAGGTTGCTTCTGGACTGAATAATTGTGTTCCTGCATCTAAGGACATACCTGCTACTACTGGAGGTATACAGAATCCTTTACTGTGTCTGGTTACAACGTGGTTACCGTTGAATAAACCTGGACCTCCTCCTCCGTAGATGGAGTGACTGAAGAAACTGAATCCTACTGCTACCCCTTCAGCTCTACCGAAGTCGAGACCTGGTAAACCGGTTGCGAATTCTATGTTATCGTTGAAGTATAATAAGGTACTTGGAATACCTTGAGCTGCTCTTGCAGCACCAACGTTTACTAATACTGCGGATGTTGCTCCTGCTGCTGCGTATGCATTCCATTTAGCTACATCGTTAGTTTTGTACATTGTGAATCCGTTTAAGTCTTTGTCAGCACTGATAATTTTGTCTTCGATAGCTTTATCGATTGTTGCGTTTACAACGTCTCCAACACAGCCGTCTGCGTTATCTTGAACTGCGCCTAATACCATGTTGTCAGCGTTTAATCCTTGGTAAGCTAAACCTAATAAGTGTAATCTTTCAAAGGATCCTACTGCATCTCCCATTTCGAACATAGCTGCTTGTTCAAATATGGAACATAATGCAATACCTTGTAAACTGTTTTTCATGGTTGCTGCTACGAAGTGGTTTGCTGGTACGTTTCTTAATGCATAACCTGCACCTTCGAGTTTTTGTGGAACATCTAACATTGTTTTTATGTTAGCACCCATGTAATCTACAGATTGTGGGTATCTTCCTAAGATTGCTGCTTTTACCATGTTTGCATCATAGATACTTACATCCATGTTTTCTATGATTGCTTGTGTTAATGCAGATGCGGTAGCGAGTGTTGCTACTGAGTATTCTGCTGCAGAGTTTAATCTTCCAGATGGTGCTTGAACTTTTATTCTTTTACCACCAGATAAAGGTTCTACTAATGTGTCATCTCCTTCTTCTATTTGGAGTAAGTCTTTTAAGGAAGCTGCAATAGCATCAGCGTTTGCAACTAAGTCTAAATCCATTTCTCTTCCGAGTATTTTGGATTTGTTTCCTCCAACAGATGCGGTTTTTAATGCGTTTTCGATACCTTCTAAGTTTACAGCTACAGTCCGTTTAACAT
>CAYSIF010000094.1:0-2279 GCA_964431035.1 uncultured Methanobacteriaceae archaeon
ATTTTGTTAATTAATAAAATAATAGATTAAATTATTATATTATATAATCTAACTATAGTAATCATATTTATAATTAAAAATAAAGTTAAGCAAAATAGTGATTAAACTAAATAGCTAATTTTCATTAAATAAAGAAATATAATAAAATTAGATTTATATAATAATATTACTTTTGAATAAAGAAGTATATAAAGGTAATGAAAAAAAATAAAAAAATAGTGGAATTAAATAATATTCTAAAAATGAATATTATAAACCTAATAATTGTCCAATAATAACAATAATAAACCCGATAACACCAATAATAACAATTCCTAAAGCGGTAACTTTAGTAAAATCGAAATATTCTTCTCTATCAGGTTTTTTAGATACTCTTATAACTCTTTTACATTGTTTTATAAAATCATCTGTACTTTCTTTAAAACTCATTTTTAATACCTATAATAATCATTAATTAATTAAAAAACTTAGAATACATCATCTATAAGTTTATCTAAATCAGTTTCATTTTTTGCAGATTCTCTATGGACTGTAGTTCTAATATTTTCATTATTAGTTACTGGTTCATCTTCACCATATTGGGATTTAACTCCAGATACAACAATTGTTGTTCTAATTGTATTTTGTAGAGTTTCATCAATTTGTGCTCCCCATATAATGTTTGCTTCTGGATCTAAACTGTCTGCAACAACTTGAACGATTTTTTCTGCTTCATTTAATGTTAAGTCAGAACTTCCAGAGATGTTTATTAATGCACCAGTAGCATTTGAGATATCTATATCTAGTAAAGGACTGCTTAATGCTTCATGTATAGCTTCTAATGCTCTGTCTCCAGAGTCAGATTCTCCCATACCAATCATAGCCATTCCAGATCCTTGCATGATAGAGTTAATATCTGCAAAATCAAGACTTACTAAACCTGGTTTTGTGATTAGTTCTGTTATTCCTTTTACTGCTCTACCTAATATCTCGTCAGATACCATGAATGCTTTATTTAATGGTAAGTTTGGAGCTACTTCTAATAATTTATCATTAGGAATTACAATTACGGTATCAGCATTTGCTTGTAGTTTTTTCAAACCTTTTTCAGCATTTTCTCTTCTTTTAACTCCTTCTGCTGAAAATGGCATTGTTGCAACAGCTACAGTTAAAGCACCTGCTTTTTTAGCTAAACTTGCTATGATTGGTGCTGATCCTGTTCCAGTTCCTCCACCAAGTCCACATGTGACAAATACCATATCTGCACCATCTATTTTTTCGCGGATATCATCTTGGCTTTCTTCTGCACATTCTTCTCCAACACTTGGACGTCCTCCTGCTCCAAGTCCTCCACAGGTGTTTTCCCCGAGTAATAGTTTGTCGTCTGCTTGACTGTAATATAAATCTTGAGCATCTGTGTTTACAGTTATGGTGGTTGCTCCTTCAATACCGATTTCATTTAATCTTGATATTGTGTTGTTACCAGCACCTCCAGCACCAATAACTTGTATTTTAGCACGACTTCTATTTATTATGTCTTCTAATTTACTATCTAAATCAATAGTAGATTTATTAGTGTTTACAGTTCCTTGGCTTTGTTCAGCTTCTTTAATTGCATCATCAATAAATTTCATTATCAACCCAACATTATAAAGTTAATTGTTTGTAAAAAAGTTTTTTCTGTTTAAATCCATTTTTTTATTTAATTAAATTAATTATTTTCCCGTTTTCACTAAATAAATGGCATATAGTGTTTTTTAGTGTAATATTTTTAAATAGTTATAAATGGAAATTTTAGTTTTTTATATGTATCTAATTTTAAATTTTTCAAGTATATAATATTAATGTAATAAGTATAAACAAATTATTAAATTATTGTGGTTTATCTTTCGATTTCACCATCAATAAATTTATTTGTTTTTTCATATGCAATATCGTCAGTATATTGTATTGGTGGGTGTTTCATAACATAAGAAGATATACTTGTTAGTTTACCTTTAACTCCACGTTCTAAACCTAATTTACAACATCTTATTGCATCTATTACACATCCCGCACTATTTGGTGAATCTTCAACACTTAATCTTAATTCAATGTTCATTGGAACATCACCAAATGTTTTTCCTTCCATTCTTAAGAAGCATAATTTATTATCATTTTGCCAAGGTACATAGTCGCTTGGACCTATGTGAATATTATGATCTTCTAATCTTTTTGGAGCTACAGATTGAACTGCTTCTGTTTTTGATTCTCTTTTAGAGCTTAAACGGTCATGATTACGCATGTTAAGGAAGTCAGTG
>CAYSIF010000095.1:0-2143 GCA_964431035.1 uncultured Methanobacteriaceae archaeon
TCAAAAAAGCACAAACAACACTCAAAAAATACTTAAATATCTAGACCCCTAAATTATTTATTTAATTTTTCTAGTTTTATTGCATATGAAATTTTCAAAAAATGCTTTTAAATCATATTAAAGATGATTTTATTATTATACATCCTAATTTTATCATATAAAATTTGTGGATTTAATATTATATAAAATTATTAACACAATATTATGTTCAAAACTTTTATAAGATTTATAATCTAAAGTTATTAGAAAAAAATTAGTTATTATGTGTTTTAAAATCAAAATTAAAAGATGGAAAAAATGGTGGTGATGGTGTGATATGGAAAAAATTATTCCATGGTTCTTACACCAAGGATATCTATAATTTTTTCTTCTAGTTCTATGAATTCTGCAGATTCTCTTTTTCTTGGACGTTCCATATCTACTTCAAATATTTCTTTGATTTTTCCTGGGTCTCTGTCCATTATAACAATTTTATCTGCGAGGTATACTGCTTCGTCTACATCGTGTGTTACAAAGACTATGGTTGTTCCGAATTTTTTCCATACTCCTATTAATTGTTCTTGTAGGTTGTGTCTTGTTAGAACGTCTAGTGCGGAGAATGGTTCGTCCATTAGTTGGACTGGTGTGTGGTTTAGTAGTGTTCTTACGATTGCTACTCTTTGTTTCATACCTCCGGATAGTTGGTGTGGGTAGCTGTCTATAAATTCTTCTAATCCTACACTTTTAAGGTAGCTTTTTGCATATTCTATGTTTTCTTCTTTTTGATCTGGACGTGCTATGTTTAAACCGAATAGTACGTTATCTAGTACTGTCATCCATGGGAAAAGGGAGTATTGTTGGAAGATGAATCCTCTGTCTTTAGATGGTCCTTTAACTACTCCTGTTCCATCTGTGACTTCTCCTGTGTCTGAGTCGTCTAGTCCTGCTATTATTCTGAGTAGTGTTGTTTTTCCGCATCCTGATTGTCCAAGTAAACATACGAATTCTTTATCTTCAATGTATAAGTCTATGTTATCTAAAACTTGAAGTTTTGTATCATTTTTTTGTTTAAATGATTTTGATACATTTTTTATATCTATTGCCATGTTTTATCTCCTTTTTTTATGTTTTTTTCTTGGTTTACCAGAATATTTCTTCTTGTAGTTTTCCGAATACATAGTCTAATACTATACCAATTATTCCTATCATTAGCATTCCTACTACTGTGGTACCTGTGTCGAATAGGTTTGTTGCTGTTATGATGAGGTATCCTAGTCCACTGCTTGATCCTATCATTTCTGCAGAGATTGTACACATTAGTGCTATACCTACTCCTATTTTTACTCCTGATACGATTACAGGTAATGCTGAAGGTAGGGTTATTCTACGTAATATTTCTGCATCTGATGCACCTAGTGTTTGTGCTGCTTCTATAAGTACTTTTGGTGTTCTTTTAACACCGTCTAATGTGTATACGAGTATTGGGAATACACATCCCATAAATATGATGAATACTGCTGGTGCCATTCCTATTCCGAACCATAATATACTGAATGGTATCCATGCAATTGGAGGTATTGGTCTTAATACACTTATAACAATACTTGAGAATCTTTCTAGTGATTTGAAGCTTCCTAGTAGTATTCCTAATGGTATACCTACTACTGATGCTAATCCTAAACCTATGAATACTTTGATTATTGTGTTTATTGTGTCTCTGAATAATCTTCCACTTAGTATGTTTGTGTATGCTGATTGGCATACTTCTATAGGCCCAGGTAGTCTTGTTGTTGGTATTAATCCTAAAAAGTTTGTTAAAATGTACCATACAATTATTATGATTGCTGGAAGTATTAGCGGAATTAAATATTTTTCTCTATCCATTATTAATCAATTCCATAATTATTAAATCAATTTTTTATTTTTTTATGTAAACTTTTGTTAATACATTTACTTTTGTAAATCATCTATTATATTAATTTTTTTTATTTTAAAATTTTTTTATATTAAAAAAAGAATTAGTGTATTATTATTTTTTTTTGAGTATTTTAAAATAGAAAAAATAGTTTTTATTATAAAAGTTGAGGAAGGGTCATGATTTTGATATAATTTTTTTGACCAATCTAAATATTTTTTTTATTTTTATTAATTTTGTTTTATTTTA
>CAYSIF010000096.1:0-2103 GCA_964431035.1 uncultured Methanobacteriaceae archaeon
GTTCCGAATAATTAATTTTTTCAGTGAAACTAAAAATAAAAGTATTACTTTTTTAACAAAATAATATATAAAAACATAAAAAACTAAACATAAATTACATTAATTTTAATTTTAATAAGATAAACATATCAGTAATTTCGAATAAAATCACTATTTGTTTAATAATAATTATACATCTTTTAATTAATCTAATTCTTTTTAATAAATGTTCAATTTAATTATAACTTAAAATATAATCGTTATATTTATATAGTAGTAATTATATATATTTATAATAGATATTATTCATTTGGAGTTTGTATTATGGGTGAATTTGATACTAAATTTTATCATGGGCGATTTGAGTACGTAGAATTTGGCCATGACGTTCCTGAAGGTGATTTTACTCGTTTTGTAGTTTTATTTATAAAAACGTTATTAGAGGCCTTTGAAGTGGAGAATGAAGTATTTCCTTCAAGTAAAAAAGGTAGAAAACCTTATTCATTACGTAAAATGATGTCATTAGTGTATTATTCCTATTCAAGAGGTTTTACGAAAGCTAGTGTCATTGCAGACATGGCTAAAAATCATTCTTATTTTAAATACGTTGCTAATGGTATAACTCCCGATGAGGACACCATTAATAATTTTATTAATATATGGGGTAGTTTTTTTGAATATCTCATTTCTTATACTGTTCAATTCGCTAAAATCAGTGGATTCACGGATTTTGAGAATGTTTGTGCTGATGGTACTTTTATTCGATCTGCCAATAATAAGTTTAATGTTGTTCATAGGGATGATGTTGAAGTACTTATTGATTATTATTCCGGTAAAATTAGTGGATTGGGAGCAATTGGAGAGTTTAAGATTCCCTGCTCGTAAAATAATTAATAGGACAGATAAGTCCAATAGGGAAAAATTGAAATATTTAAAGGACATTTATGAAGAGATTTGATGAAACAGATGTTAATACCATACCTGTTCATGATATGGAATCCATACATATTCACAATAAGCAAGGTAATCCTGATGTAGGTTATAATTTTACAAACTGCAGTTGATTCTAGTTCAAAAATGTTCATGGGCCTTATTGTATCTCAAAAAGCAACAGATCACCATCAACTGCCCGATATAATGAATAAATCGATTAAAAATATGGGATATTATGCCTGAATTTTGTTGTGCTGATGCAGGTTACAATACTCGACGAACACTCGAATACATAGAAGAAATCAGTTTAAATGCGTTAATTGATAATAACAGAAGTGCTAAATTGAGAAATGGACATTCAAATGATAATAAATTCCATAAAGACAATATGGATTACAATGTAGAGGAAGATTATTTCACTTGTTTATAATAAAGAAAAGTTAAATTATCAGGAAACTAAAGTTCGTTGGGATGAAAAAAAGAAGGATTATGTTATTGAACGTAAAATATTACAATAAAAATGCCTGTTTAAATTGCAAATATGATGAAGAGTGTTTTAAAAGCAAACATCGTACTGTGAGTATTAATGGTGGTATTTTAGCAGTTAATATGCTAGCAAAATTTGAGGATTATTCAAATGTTTTACAGTATGTTAAAAGATTTTCAACTGTTGAAGCACCTAATGGTACTCTAAGCTCATTTTATCATGTTAATGAATTTTTATCAAACAATAAAATTAGAATTCAAAATAGAATTAATATTTGTGGTGGTTCTTATAATTTAAAAAGAATTTATAATCAACTGATGGAAAAAGAGGGTATTGATGAGAGTAATATTCTTGATGTTGCAAAAGAAATTTGTGAGCATGTTAATTCTGTGATGTTTATTTGGAGAGATACTTCTTTTTTATTCATGGATGAAGTATTACAATTACCATATATTTGTGAAAGTTGTTTATCTGATGAATCATTGGAATCTTCAGTGCCTGATGGTCAGTCAAGATTGATTGGTCTTGAATCCTAAGAATTTTCCTTATTTAATTTATATTTTCAGATAAATGTTAATTATTCTGCTTGTTTTATTAATTTTTCCTATTAACTTTACTATTTTTGTTCATTGTTTCTTTTATTATTCTTAATATATTATATTAGTAATACTTTTTCATCTAAAAATGAATTTTTCGGAACCCTC
>CAYSIF010000097.1:0-2064 GCA_964431035.1 uncultured Methanobacteriaceae archaeon
AAAAGGAGGAAAAAATATATAAAAACACAACAAAAAAATTAAATTGACGGCATTGGTAAATTTTTACATAAGAGTATATAAAGGGTTATATATTTTTTTACATAACATAAATTCTTATAAAAAAAAATTTATTATTCTAAGATTATTTTCTTAGCTTCAATAGAATTATCCATTACTTCTTTTACAGATTTTAGTGTTGAATCTATTTTCTCCAGTAATTGTTTGTTTGATAAGTTTTTACTGTCTGGTGCTGCTAAGTCAAATCGTACTGTTGCTGATGCTGCAGGCATTCCTACTGCAGGTATTGTTATTATTCCTTCTTGTTTGAGTAAGATTAGTGCCCATAGGAAGTTTAAGTCTTTAGGAGATAAATCCTCGTTTTTGCAGTTTAATGTTTTGTATAAGTCTTCTTCTTTGACCATTACTCCTGTTGGTGTTTGTTTGAAGCAATCATATTTTTTATTTAGTGTTTCGAATAGTTCTTCTTTTTTATTTAGTGATTCTCGTAGGTTTTCTGGATTATAATCTTCTAGTCCTTTGAGTATTGCTAGTATGCTTGGTGGTTGTGCTTCAAGTCCGAATTGTGTTGCTTTTGATTTTACTTTATCTATTAGGTCTTCTTGTCCGGCCATTAGTCCTCCTCTTGGGCCTTTCATTAGTTTGTCTGTGCTTGTTACTACAAGGTCTGCTCCTAGTTCTGTTGCTTTTTTCTGTTTGTATATTGCTGTTCTTATTCTTGCTCCTGATGCATCATCTACTAGTACAGGGATGTTTTTTGTGTGTGCTAAGGTTATTAGTTTTTTAAATGTGTCTTCGTCTATTGTTTCATGGTCCATGTTTGATCCTGTGATTACTAAAAGATTGGTGTTTTCGTTTATGTTGAAGTTGTTTATGTCTGTGTATTCTGTGTATTTTGCATTTAGTAGTTTACATGATCTTGGTATGCTTGGGTGTCCTGGTTTTTCTTTTAGGAAATGTTGTACTTCACCGTTTTCTGGCACTATTGCGAGTATTGTTGCTAGTATTCCTGAGCTTGTTCTGTTTACTGCGAATACTTTTTCTCCGCCTAAGTGTTTTTTTCCTTCTGTTTGTAGTTTTTCTTCAAATATTGCTGGGCCAATGTATGTTTCTAGGAGGTTTAGGTCTTCTGTTGTTGCTAAGAATCCTCCAGATAGTCCTGTTAAATCGTATATGTTTTCTCTTCCTTGAGTGTTTAGGATTTTTTTTATTTGTTTGAATGCATTTTCCCTTTTATGTACTTCATCTATTGAGTTTTTAATTAACATGTTAATTTCTTATTCCACAATTTTTTGTTAAAAAAAAATTAGTTGTTATTGTGTTTTATGTTTTGGAATAGTTATAATTTTTATTGAAATTATTTTATGAGAAAAAGTAGATTTATATAGATAAGAAATAGTTTAAAAGTTTTTTTAAAGAGAATTATAGAATAAAATGAGTGTTTTTTTTGTTAATTCTCTTTTTTTATAAAATTTTGGTAGAATTATGGATTTTTTTTAGTCTAAATCCATGTATTCTAATTTGAAGTCTTCGCCTAATGCTTCGAGGACTACTTTTAGGTCTTTTTCTTCTAATGGTATTTGTTCGAAGTCTTCTTCTTCGTTGTAAGCATATTCTGCTTCTATGACTTTACCATCGACTGTTGTGTATAGGAGTATGCTGTCTGATTGTTCTTCTGGGTTTTTGTTTGGGAAGAATATTTCTACTGATGCTCCTAATTGGTCGAAGAATTTTGCTTTTTCTTCTTCGTCTTTGTTAGCTTTTTTGAATTTTCTCATTCTGGATTTTAATTTTTTTTCTGCGGTTTCTTTTAAATCTGCCATTTTTATTTTAACCTCCCTTTGTAAAGGAATCATTTTTTGTGAAAAAAATTTATAATTATGAAAAAAATTAATATTTTTTAGTTTGTAATTAGATTTTATAAAAGTTTTTTATTAAAATCTTATTTTATATATTAACAAATTTTTTATTATATAAAGGTTTATGTTGATGGATAATGTAAAGTTGTTACGGCATTTTATATATTTTTTTGAATTTTGTTTTTTA
>CAYSIF010000098.1:0-2038 GCA_964431035.1 uncultured Methanobacteriaceae archaeon
ATAAGAAAAAAATCTTACGTATTAAATATAAGATAAAAATCTTACATAAGAAAAAAATCTTATATATTATAATTAATATAAAAAACATTAAATTACAAACACAAAAAAGGGATTTTTGATGAAAGATATACCTTGGGGAAACAACCAAAACCTAAAAGAAAGCCAATTCTACAATAGAAAAAGAGAAATAATAACAATAAAAAGCATATTAGACACAACAAAAGATGAAACACCTCCAGACATACTACTCACAGGAATAAGAGGTGTTGGAAAAACAGTCTTCCTAAGAAAAATCCAAAAAGAAATGGAAAACGAATACTTAACAATATACATGGATTTCTCCCAAGCAGAAACATACAGACATAATAAACTAACAGTAAAGGGATTAATGGATTTTTACTATAAAAAATTAATTTCAGAATCAAATAACAGTAAACTAGATATACTAAACAAAAAAATACAAAAATACTTCAAAACAAATGACTTTTTTATAAAAGAATTTACTCACATTAAAGAATTCCCAATACCAATACCGGGTAGCGAAACAAATGAAGAAGATTTAATCAACTTCGCACTAACATTTCCTGAAAAATTATACGAAGAAAATAAAGATAAAATAAAAGGAATTATAATAATAATTGATGAGTTCCAAATCATTAAAAATTTAAACGATTATAAAGAATCATTTTTATGGAAACTTAGAAGTTATATCCAAAACCAAAGAAATATAGCATATGTATTTTCAGGATCAATGAGTCTGCAAGATGAATTAATAGCAGAAATTGCTGGAGAAAATGGGGCATTTGGTGGAAGAATGTTAACATTCCACTTAACACCATTTTCACAAACAACTGTAAAAAATTACTTAACAGAAAGAATACCCGAACTAATATTTAATGAAAAAAGTTTTAAAAGATTCTACAAATGCACATCAGGAATCCCATCATATGTTAATATATTCGCCAAATTACTTCCAAAAAATATTGAATTGACTGAAGAAGATATTATAAAAGAATTTAATTTATCAATACAATATATTGGATCACAATTAGTAATCATATGGTCTAGATTAACATATAGAGAACAAACAATTATTATAAGTCTAATAGATAAACCTAAAAAAAGAATAGAAATAGCTAATGAAATAAACCTAAAATCAGGTTCATTAAGCCCACATTTAATTAATCTTCAGAATCTTTCTTTAATTCAATATGAAGATAATAAATATTCAATATCTGAACCAATACTAAAAAGATGGTTAAAATTAGAATATGAAAAAACAGGTGTATATCCTATATAATTAACTTTTAAAAATACATATGGGAAAATTAATTAGTAATATTTTTTAATCCAAACTAAAAATCGTAATATTTATAAATATTAAATATACATAACTTAATATATTATAGGTTCTATGGTTTTTATCAATAACTAATTATTAACTAAATAAATTATTTTTTCAAACCATAAACATTTTTTTCAAAAAAATACATTATTATGTAAAAAATATTCAGTATTTTAGTGAAAAAAGATAATATTCAACCAATTTTATAGTCAATTTATGTGTGCACTTTAATTAATTAACTATAAAATAAAATCAAAAACATAATAATGAAAAACCTATAAAAAAATAAAAAAATTCACTAATATACAAAAAATAAAATTTTTTTCATATATTAAAATATAATTAGCTAATTATATGAAATAAAAATAAATCTATTAAAATTCTATTTTAGAAATTTAGATTGCTATAAAAAATAAAAATAGAACAAAAAAATAAACCATAGAAATAAATATAGTAAATCGCAGCGGTGGATTTCTAAAATAAACAATTAATAATAAGATAATATTACAATAATTAAAAAGATATTCAAAAAAAAATTTTTGAGGATAAAAATATGCCAGGACTTTTTGCTGCAAAAAAATTAAAAAACAAAAGACAACATTTCAAATGGAAAGACGTGGACTACAAAAGAAAAGCTTTATCATTAGATGTTAAAGCAGACCCATTAGAAGGAGCTCCACAAGCAAGAGGAAT
>CAYSIF010000099.1:0-1993 GCA_964431035.1 uncultured Methanobacteriaceae archaeon
GTTAAATCATGATGACATTATAGATCAATTAGATGTATTGCCTGTAGATGTTAGTATGTATAAAACTGCTGTGGATTATATGTTTGAAGATATTATTGTGGATTTAATGAGTATATTGGACGAAGATTTTGATTCAGAATTAGGTCCACCTGCATATCCACGATTACAATTGTTTGGTTTGCATTTATTTGGTGAAATAGCAGAAATAGACGACATATCAAAAATACCTTTCACATGTTATATTAATGACATTTTTAAAATTCTAACACCTGATAAAGTACCTTCAAGAAACACATTAACTAGTTTTATTGATTGTGAACATGAAATCATAATTTTAAGTGCCTTTGTATATACATTAGTCAAACTAAATGATTATGAGTTCCTACCATGTGGTGATGACATATATGTTGATAGTACTGATGCATTAACTAATTCTTCTATTGATTATTTAATTACTGAAGATGAAATTGAAGCATTGAAACTATTGAAAAAATGGAAGTTAATACATGATGGTTCAGAAAAACAAATAAGCAAAACAATAACAAGATTAAAACTAAAACTTAGATATTACAAAAATCACATTGAATACTCAAGACTAATTGGTTTAGCACTTAAAAGACCTAAACTCTATAATTTCAACATTGCTAAGAAATTAGATGAATTCGAAAATGCATTGGAAAGTACACAAAAAGCCTATGTAAGTATTAACTTTCCCGAAGCAGTTAAAATACCCTCTAAAAGGGGAAAATGGGATATTGGATTCTTGTTGCAAACAGTAATGTCAAGTAATAGCGTAATCTTATCTGCCATTTTAACCAAAAAATCCAATGACGCAGGATCATTAAGAGAAGTGGAATCTGCAGTAATCAGAAATGTGAACCTATTAATCGAATTAGAAAAAGAATATGGTGAGCGACGAAATTATAAAGAACTTAAAAAAATCGTTGAAGAATCAAAATGCTGGACTGATGCAGGATACGATGAAAAAAACAACAACGAATTTGTACAAACATCAATAATAAACTTCATAACATTAACCAAAAAGTTTGCAAGACAAATAAACAATAAATTACGTAAAAAGAATAATTTTGGAAAAAAGAAAAATAAGAAAAATAAAAATTTGAAAAATGAAGATGATTACAGTATTAATGATTGTCAAAGAGTAGTTGATGGTTATTTATGCCCATTTGAAAGACCAATAAAACTATTTGATACAGTTTATAGGGAAAATGACAAAGATAATAAAAACGAGGACTTGCCTGATGTGTTGGAAAAATATGATTTCAAACACAAATGTGAAGATTGTAGTGGATGTCCTTACTATATGAAACATGGTGAGCCATGTAGTGTGGCTAATTATGTAGAAAAGACAACAAAATATGAATATGAACTCACTAATCAATTTGCTAGTGGAAAATTTGATGAGGGGTATGTTAAAAGATTTCCTATTAGTGAAGGTATTAATGGTTATTTGAAACGTAAAAAAGCCATGTTCTATCTTTGGGGTCATAATATCCGTACAGCCACGAATCATCTATTAATTAAGTGTATTATATATAATTTGAAGAGATTTGTTAAGCTGAAGGGATCGGTATGCTAAGCAATTAGTTATTTAGTGTTTCCCAAGTTAAGTAATTAAATGTATTAGCATACCCGATATCTTTCATGATAAATATAATATATGTGGTTTTTATTTCACAAGCCCCTGAAGGATTGTAAAAAAAACCTTTTATTGAGGGGATAAACTAGGTTTTTTTCATGACCTTCCTAGTCTACCTTAGCATTATTTTTCTAAATTTACACACATTTTAATAACTGAATGTGTTTAATTTATATTTTTTTAATGCTTGTTACTTATTTTGTGCATGGTTATTTTTATAAATTACTATCGTTTCAATCTTATTTGATTTATTTCAATATTATTTGCATTTTTTTTATTTGATTTATAATGCCTAAATCTTTAAAAAAAGAGATAAAACGGTATATCAACCCA
>CAYSIF010000100.1:0-1925 GCA_964431035.1 uncultured Methanobacteriaceae archaeon
GCATAAATATATATTTATAAAAAATATGTTATAAACTTTTGGTAAAAAACTATAATATACTCAATAAATAATTAAATTAAAAATAAAAATTATAAACATTAAATTCTTAACTTATCAAAAAATTTGCAAAATTTTAAAAAATAAGAGAAGTATATATTTTAAAATTAATAAAAAATTAATTTATGCTAGAAAATTTAAGACCATTACTTTCAAGGATTTTGGAACCTATTGCTAAGAATTTAAACATAAACCCAAATATAATAACATTAATCTCACCTTTTATAGCATTAGCTGCAGCATATACATTCAGTATACATGAATTAATATATTCAGTAATTTTAATCTTATTGAGCAGTTTTTTAGATGTTGTAGATGGGGCAGTAGCAAGATATCACAACCGAACAAGCCCATTTGGGGCTTTTTTTGACTCAACAATGGATCGTTTCGCAGATGCCATAATTATAATAGGAATTGTTTTCGGAGGTTATTGTGACTGGTTTCTGGGAATCTTATTAGTACATTCCTCCATAACCATAAGTTATGTTAAAGCAAGAGCAGAATCCCAAGGTGTTGAATGTAATGTGGGAATATGTGAAAGAGCTGTTAGATTAATAATCATCATGTTCGGTGCTATAATTGGAACAATAAATACAAATTACTTCACATATGTACTAATAATACTTATGATATTGTCTTATTTTACAGTAGGGCAAAGATTTTACCATACATACAAACAATTAAATGGATAGGATTACTAATGGAAACAAAAGAAAAGATAATAAAAGATATAGCTAAATTAGAAAGAAATTTAAAAGAAGTTCAGGATATTGAAGTAAGTGAAAAAGAAGAAGAAGTTGTGAAACGTGCAATTGATTATAAAAATGATTCAGAATATTATCTTAAAAAAGAGGAATATCGTACTGCATTTGGATGTATAGAATATAGTCATGGATTATTAGATGCTATAAAAATGATTTATGGACTAATCTAAAAAAAAGATATTTTTAATTAATTGTTAGTTTAAGTCCAATAATTCCCACAATAACTAAAGCTAAAAAAAGTATTCTTATAAATGATGTTGATTCATTAAAAAAGATCATACCAATTATTACTGCACCAATTGCACCAATGGCTGTCCAGCATGCATATGCTGTTCCCATAGGTATTTCTTTTATTGAATAAGATAATAATATTAAACTAAATATTAAGAATATTATTGTTAATAGTGAAGGTATTAATTTTGAAAAGCCTTCAGATAATTTTAATGCAACAACCCATAAGACTTCTCCTATTCCTGCAAATATAAGATAAAACCAGGGATTCAATTTTCTAATATTCTCCAAAAAAATTGTAGTAATTAATTTAGTTTAAAATAAAAAAAAGAGTTTAAAAAAAGTTAATAAAAGATTTTTAAGAAGAAAAAAGATTTTCCTTCTTAGTCATCCATATTTTCAAATCTTGGTTCTAATTTTTTCATTACACCAGGTAATGATGTGTATTCCATTTCTTCACTAGGTAATCTGTGTGGTTCGAATGGTCCGTGTCTTCTGATGTAATTTGCGATTCTGGATGAATCTTCACGTGCTTGGTCAAATGCTGGATCATCGAATAAGTCAACTGGTCCGATAAGTTTTGCATCTGCTACTTGGAAACCTAAACCAATAACCCGAGGAGGTCCATCGAATCTTATTGGGTTTGCATATTCTTGACCTGTTGGCATCATTGGACCGTTGTGTGATCCTCTCATCCATCCACTTACCATGTGTGGGAATGCGAATGGTTCTACTACTTCACCATTAGCTGGGAATCCGGATTGTGCTCTGACTATTGCTGCAGGGTCATCTTTTCCTACATATTCTCCTGCCATAAGGTTTAATCTTTCAGTACTTATTGCAGCTGCAATTTCACCATTTTTCTTCCATACT
>CAYSIF010000101.1:0-1859 GCA_964431035.1 uncultured Methanobacteriaceae archaeon
AATAAAAAAAGAGATAAAAATCGATTAAAATATTTATCTCATATATAAAATAAATTTACCAAATTTAGGAATTCTATAAACTATAATTGCAGCAATATAACTTAGTACAATTAATAAAATCCATAAAACCAATACTTGAGCAATATTTCCAATAGGTAATAAAATTACTAATGGGAGTAAAGGTGCTCTGAATAAGTTATGAATAAGGAATACTGCAAATGAGTATTTTGATAAAACATGTATAAAACTATATGCTTTAACCTTTTTAATTCTAGATATTAGTTCAAATAGAGTAAATGAACCTAACATTACAAATGGGAATTCATACCATAATGTAAAATGATATGCTCTAATAAATGCATAATATTGGAATACAAGTGTTACTATAAATGAAATAATAGTTACTGTAGCTAATAATTTAGATGAAATAAATTTAAATGTATCCTTTTTAACTAAATATCCTAAAATCATATAGATTCCATATACTCCACCACTGAATCCCATAGATATTTGTAAAGTTATATTGTGGATTCCTGCCATATCAACAAGTGTTGTTATAAATGGAACACAAAATGCTATTATAGTAAATACTAAAGCAATTTGAGATATTAATTTATTATCATAATCTTTTAGTGCATTAGCTGCAAATGGTAATGAAAGATACATTCCAATAATCATTGGCATATACCACATATGACTAAATAAAAGTGTACCTGCTTCCATTGGATTAAGTGATGCAGCTCTAACAGTTACAAAATGTAATGATGCTGCATAAATTATACACCAAATAACTGTACAGATAATTAAATTTTTACAATTTTTAGTCCAAAATTTACGAACTCTTTCATTATCATATACTCTATCTAATAATAAATAACCAGTAATCATTAAAAAGAATGGAACTCCTAAACGTCCAATAAACAATGAACCGAATTCAAATAATCTAGATATAAGAGAAACTGAGATTATATCAACAGATTGTATAATGTATATTCCATCAATGGAATGACAATATAAAACTGTTAATATTGCTATAGCTCTCACTAAATCGATCCATTCAACTCTTGATTTAGTAGCCATATTAATAAATTACCTCATAAAAAAAATATTAAATAAAAATTAGATTTATAAAAAAAAATATTTTTTATATCTTATATTATTGTGATTTTAATATAAAATACTTTTCAAAGTTAAGTGATATTGTTTAAAATAAGTGGAATTAATAAAAAAAAGTTTAGTGTAGCACAATAAATTTTGTGTTAACACTAAGACTATTTTTTTATTTTAAAATTTTTTCGTGTTTTTGTATTTTTAGATAGCTGTCCAACCACCATCTACACAGATTAATTGACCTGTACAGTAACTTGATGCATCTGATGCTAAGTATATTGCAAGACCGTCGAGTTCTCCTGGTTCTCCTAGTCTTCCCATTGGACAGTATGCTGCGATTAAGTCCATAAATCCTTCCATTTCGATTGTATCATTTGTTAGTTCTGTATCAAATACAGCTGGACCTATTGCATTTACTGTTATATTATATTT
Source organism: uncultured Methanobacteriaceae archaeon (assembly GCA_964431035.1). Taxonomy (GTDB): domain Archaea; phylum Methanobacteriota; class Methanobacteria; order Methanobacteriales; family Methanobacteriaceae; genus Methanobrevibacter_A. The sequence continues at coordinate 1,543 of CAYSIF010000101.1, forward strand.
TGCCCATTCTACTGCTAAGTTTTTGGTTAAATTCATTACTCCTCCTTTTGCTGAAGAGTATGCAGATATTCCTCCTCCAGGGAATATTACTCTGGAGTGGATTGAACCTATGTTGATGATTTTACCATATTCTTGTTTAATCATCACTTCTCCAACTTCTGCGCAAACATAATATACTCCACTTAAATCAATTTTGATGTGTCTATCCCATTCTTCAGCACTTTGTTCAGTAACAGGTTTATTGTTTCCCATTCCTGCTGCATTAACTAGGATATCGATTCTTCCAAAATGATCCACTACTTTTTTAACAGATTCTT
>CAYSIF010000102.1:0-1804 GCA_964431035.1 uncultured Methanobacteriaceae archaeon
ATTTAGAAATTAAGCAAAAAATCTTAGATGCTAGTGAAATTGTGAAAGGATTGTATCAGACTCCTGATAATCCTACTTTTGAAGCATTTTATATTGAAGATGGTAAGGCTACAATTGCTGATTTTTCAGGTGAGCCTCCACGAAAATACGATTTATAATATAATTTTCTTTTTTTCTTTTTTTTTACCATAGTTTTATATCTTATTGCAAACAAATTATTTTTTTATAGATTTTTTTAATTAAAATAGAAAGGAACTTTTTTTTATGTGTATAACAGTATGTGCAACCTTCTCATTAACTAGAATATAAACAACTTATTTTTTTTTAACCAAATAGTTAAATCTTATAAAAAAAGACCAATATTATTTTTTTATACTTAGTTTATAGTTTAAAAAATTTTAATATTGAATTTAACTATAAAAACGTATCTACTATCTTTTTTTAAACACAAAAAATTTTTTTATGGAGGTTAATATAAGTTGAATACGGTAGAAAGGGAGAAAACAGAAGGTGTGGATTTACTTAGAGGTAATCCAATTATTGCATTGAAAAAATTATCAATACCATTAATTGTGTCAATGATGATTATATCATTATATAATATTATTGATTCATTTTGGATAGCAGGGCTTGGTGCAAGTCAACTTACAGCTGTGGGATTTGTAATACCCTTAGAATTTTTAATTATTAATGTGGGAACAAGTTTAGGTGCAGGTATTACTTCAGTTGTATCTAAGTATATTGGGGAGGAAAATGATGAGCTTGCTGATAATGCTTCGGTTCATTCAATTTTAATTTCAATTTTAGTTTCACTTATTGTTACAGTAATTTTTACAGTATTTATGAGAGATTTATTGGTAATTATGGGTGGACGTGGTATAAGTTTAGAATATGCTATTCAATATGTGCATGTTTATTTTTTATCTAGTATTATAGTTATAATGCCTAATGCTCTTTATGGGCTTTTAAGATCTGAAGGTGATACAAAAAGGACTATGTATGTTATGGTTTTGTGTGCTGTGTTGAATATGGTGCTTGATCCTATTTTTATTTATAGTTTTAATTTAAAGATGTATGGAGCAGCCTTATCAACTGTTTTATCTTTGCTTATTGTTTTAATTATAATATTATATTGGATTTTTATTAAACGGGATACTTATTTAAAACCTAAGTTAAGTTCTTTTGATTATGATTTTGGCATTATATTTGATATTTTGAAGGTGGCTGTGCCTTCTATTTGTGAAATGATATTTTTAACTTTTATTACTGCAGTTATGCATTTTATAATACTCGAAGTTGCAAGTACTGATTCTGTTGCAGTGTTTGAAAATGGTTGGAGGATGATTACTTTAGCAAGTGAGCCTATGATGGCTATTTCTACAGCTCTTATTTCTGTTGTAGCTGCTAACTATGGTGCTAGGAATTTTGTAAATATAGAAAGAGCATATTATTATGGTATTAAACTATCGACGGGTATTGGTGTTGTTGCATTGTTAATATTTTTAGTGTTTGCTCCTCAGATTGCTTATTTATTTTCTTATGGTGCGAGTATTAGACTTTATTATCCTACAATAAGTTTTTTCCATATATTTTCGTGGTTTTTTATTGTATTTCCTGGAGGTGTGATTGCTACTTATGTATTTCAGGGTTTGGGTAAAGGAGTTTATTCTTTATTATTTACTGTAATTAGGGAAGCTTTATGTGGAACTATTTTTGCAATATTGTTTGGTATTGTTTTTAATTTAGGGATTAATGGTGTTTGGTTTGGGATAATGATAGGTTATACTATTGGTGGTTTGATTGC
>CAYSIF010000103.1:0-1770 GCA_964431035.1 uncultured Methanobacteriaceae archaeon
AAAATAAACAAATAAACTAATTTTACACAAATGCCGTAACAACTTTACACTATCATAAAACATTTATTTACATTTAAAAATAAAAAAGATATTAATAATTAAACTAAAGTTTAAAATATATTTTTTTTAGGGTTTAATATGAATGGAATATTATTAATTATACTAGAAATAATCCTTTTTATAGCAATATTTGAAGTAGCTAAATTTGCATATACCAAAATAAAAGATAATAAAAGTGTTGATGCGAAAGATTATTTACCTATGGATGAGGTTCATTCATTAAGACAAATTTTCTATCTAGTATTAATGGTAGCATGTTTTATTAATTTTGTCTACACAATATTTGGAACTGACCTATTTTATTTATCACTATTTGATATTGCCTTATCATTATATTGTTGTGTAAATCTTTATGAAAGATCACCAAAAGGAATTATAATATTCATACTTTTAATGCCACTTGGATCGTTATCCTATGTCTTTTCAGGGCTTTCTATTTTATTTTTATTGGATTTAATTCATATTCCAATATTCGTATACTTAATTAAAATATATTATGATAAATTCACAGAGTACACAAATGATAATGGTTTAGGATTAACAATACTCTTATTATTTATTATTGTTTTCATAAGTTTCGTTGTTACAAGTTTTGCAGAAGATGTTCACTTATTAGATGCATTAGTAATGACATCAAATGCATTTACAAGTAATGGATACACAGTTTTAGGACACAGTATAATTGGAAAACTAGATAGTTTAGTACTAGTTTGGGGAGGATACATCTTATCAGGTGTAGGGACAGCTACACTAACAGCAGCAATACTAACCAAACACTTTAATAAACGTTTTGATGATTTAGAAAAACTAATAAAAGAAGAAAAAAAGGATAACTAAATTTTATGTCTTTAAAATATGAAGATAAAATAAAAAACAGAATATTAAATAAAGGAAACTCCTACGGCGAAGATATAGAAATATTTGATGATAAAAAAACACATAAAACAATACTATACAGAGGATGCACCTCACGTTTTAGAGAAAAAGAACTAATAGAATCAGTTTCCAGTTGCCTTAATAAAAAAAATATAGAATTTGACATACTATCTGATGAAACCTGCTGTGGAGTAATGCTATTTTTATTAGGAGATGAAGAAGCAGGTCAGAAAATAGTTAAAAATAATATTCAAAAATTCAAAAAACATGGTGTAGAAAGACTTATAACAATATGTCCAGGTTGCTATGAGTCATTCCATGATTACTATCCAAAATATGCTGATTTTGATATTGAAATAATCTTTGCAATGGACTTATTTGAAGATGAAACAATTAATGGTGAAGGATATATAATCCATGATCCATGTCATGCATTAGAGAGAAAAGACCAAATAAGAAATATAGTAAATAATGTACCTGAAAAACGTGCAAACTCATGTTGTGGATTTAGTATTGGAATAAAGAAAGGAAATGATTTAAAAAAGAGTTTTGCACAAAAAACATTAAGCAAAGAGAAAGTAATCACATATTGTCCCTCATGTTATCATACATTAAATAAAGTAAATAGTGATAAAACTGTTGACTTTTTCACACTAATGGACGAACAATTATAAAACATTTTTTCATAATTTAGAGGAACATAAGTCATTCTATATCTATTATTATCAAGTATTTGACTGTGTCCGATTTGGTACTGATTTTTTAATTTTTAATGTTTTATTTTTTCTTAATTTTGTGTTTTTACAGTTGAAATTTCACTTCGATATTTTTTAA
>CAYSIF010000104.1:0-1750 GCA_964431035.1 uncultured Methanobacteriaceae archaeon
CCATTGTTTAAATGGTTCTGCATTTGGTGATGGTATTGATTGTATAATTCTTAATATTTCTTTAGTATTTGCTACATCTGTTAAACGCATTTTACCATCTTTTGCAGGCATTTTCAACTTGTGACATTTTGTCACGGTTTCATTTGATTCTTCTGATAATCGTTGTTTTAATTTTCTCCAGTATGCGCTGGGGTTTTTGCTTTCACTAATAACACCTACGATGTCTATTATTGAAAAGTAGTAGTCTTCTATTTCTTGATCCCATTTTACTCTGATTCTTTTATCATTAAATAATTTTATTTGGTTTTTTTCCATACATATCACCTTTTTCTTTATTTTTTATCTTTATTTTTTCTAATTTTTAGTTTTTGTATCTTTTTTGTTTTATTTGATGTTTGTTTTATCGTATTTTTCTATTTTGCTCTTTTTTTGCTTGTGTTTTGTATCTATCTTTTTTTGTATATTTATAGTTTTTGTATCTTTACGTATGTTTCGTATATTATTACATAAAATATACGTTCACTTTATATATAAAATAAGAAGAATTTCACAAACCATAAAAAAATCAAAAAACCCCACAAAAAAATCTACACCACCAAGATAAGAAATAATAAAAAAACACAAAACCATAAAAAATATTAAAAAAAATAAAAAAAGTATACGAAAAAACAAAAAGAAAATTAAAAATTTGAAAAAGTATCTTAAAAATATCTAAAATAAATATCTACAGATACATTTAACTATTCAAAATTAAACTTTTTTATAAAAAATTTCAACCAACAAAAATATAAACTAAAATCCAACAGAAAAAAACAATTCATATCAATTTTAGCTTTAATCAATAACTGTTAAATTTTTCACTTTTTTAAAGCCTTCATCAAAAGTTACAATTTTATTAATTCCTAAATTTTGCATGGTAATTAAAATTAAACAATCACTATAATTTATACTGTTATTATAATAATCACATAATTCAATAGCATTTAAATAATCCTTGTTGGATAGGCATTCAATATGACAATTTTTTTTAAGAATATTATAAATTTTTTTAACTTTGTGTCTAGACCTTTTACTAACAATATTTAAAACTTCAGATAAAACTATATTATTTATTACAATTTCCTCATTTGGAATGTAAATTTTGTCAACTTTTCTTTGCCAGTTATCTTTAGGTACAAATAATCCAATAAAATATGTAGAATCAATAAATAACATTTTTAAAAATTTTTCTCTCTAATTTTATCTCTAAGTTCGATTATATTATCCTCTTCGCCTTGTTCACAAATTCCTCGTAATTCATGAAATTTATCAGATAATTTAATTGTATTGGGATAATTTTCTAAACCCTGATTTAAAATTTCATTTACAATGTCATCGGATTTAATACCAGTTTCAAGACTTTTATTTTGTAATTTTTTATATATTTCTTCTTTTAAATGAAAACTAGCTTGCATATTATCAATACCTATTATTGAATATTTTTATTTTAATATATACTTTTTTAATTATTTTAATTTTATGGTGTTAATATATTGATTTATCAGTTTTCCATAATATTAATCTTATCATTTAAATTAGTTATATAATTAAATCATTGAGAATGTTTTTAATGGAATATAAATTACATCATCTTCTTTTTCAATTTTATTTCGTGTATTTGATATTATAAAACCATAATTGGAATCAAATTTATTAATTGCTCTTTTAATTTGTCTTTTAGTTTTATTTCCAGCACCTACTTCTATTGGGA
>CAYSIF010000105.1:0-1729 GCA_964431035.1 uncultured Methanobacteriaceae archaeon
GAGGTTGGGTCATGATTTTTTTGACTCTTTATTTTTTTTCTATTTTTTTTCTTGTTTATTTTTTCTTAATTTTTATATACTATGAAGTATAATCTATTATTAGTGTTATTAATATTTATGGTTGTTTTATTCATGGTTTTAAAGGATGATACTATTAATCAGAGTATGTTGGTACCTATCGACTTGAGGGAATTGATTCCAGATGATCATCCATGTTATTTTATTCAAAATGTAGTTGATCAAATTGATTGTTCCCATGCTAATCGTAAGTTTCGTGGCAATCCTGGTGAAGCTGCTTATCCTCGTGAAATGTTGCTTCGGTTGGTTTTGATGAGTGTTTTTGATGGAGGTTTGTCATCTCGTGAAATTGAGAGAAGAACAAAAACAGATATATCGTATATGTACTTGGCAGGTATGCAGAGACCTAATTTTAGAACTATCTCTAGATTTAAAGCTGATAATCCAGATTTAATTGATGAAGCATTTAAAACCACTATTAAAATTGCTAAAGAAGAGGATTTGATTAAAATTCATCATGTGAGTTTGGATGGCACGAAAATCAAAGCAAAAACATCTATGAATAAATTAACAAGTAAAGAACAAATAAAAATAATGAAACAGCACTTGGAAGAAAGTAATGAATTGGATGAAATTGAAGATGAGGAATTAGGTGATGAATCTGGAAATTCAGTTCCAGAATCATTAACCCAAGCTAAAAAATTTGAAAAAACAATAGAAAAAATTAATAACAGTTCAAAAGACGATAGAAACAAGGATAAATTCCGTGCTTCCAGTAAAAATATATTAAAACAAGCCGAAAAAAGCCCAGAACATAAGGAAAAGATTTATAAAAAATTAGAAACACTTGAAGAAAAAATAATTGAGTCCAAAAAAGATGTTATAAGTATAAATGACCCTGATGCACGTTTTATGCTTAATAAAAAAGGCAAATGGGAATACGATTACAATGGACAAATCGCAGTAGACGATTATAAAGGAATAATACTTGCATCATACATAACTAACAATCCAACAGACTATAAAGAATTAATACCACTAATAAATCAAGTAGAAAGCAATTTATCTACGATATATGATGAAACACCATCTAATTTTCAAATAAGTGCTGATAATGGTTATTCAACTGATGAAAACACCGCATTTCTTGAAGAACAAGGATATGACGGTTACATATCTTCCAGAAAGTTCTCAAGACAAAGTAAAAAATACAATATCTTAGAAAAACCTTTCCAAAAAGACAATTTTGATTTTAATTCAGAAATAGGAACCTATTTCTGCCCATTAGGACAACCATTATACCGAATAAGAGAATATGAATATAAAAACAAAAAGAGAATAAGTTATTGGACTAATGAATGTAAAAATTGTCCAGTAATTGAATATTGTGCTAAAAATGGGTATGGTAGAACTATTTCTGATTATGGTAATCCTTCTAAAATTCGAATGCAGCGCAAAATGGAAAGATCGGAAGCGCAAGAAATTTACAAAATACGTTCAAAAACAGCAGAATTGCCATTTGCAAACTTAAAACAAAACATGAAACTACATGAATTCTCAACAACTGGACTAAAACAAGTAAATACTGAATTCAAATTATACACAATCGGACACAACTTAAAAAGAATATACAATGAAAAATACAAAACAAACAACTAAAATAAAACAAAATTAATAAAAATAAAAAAAATATTTAGATTGGTCAAAAAAA
>CAYSIF010000106.1:0-1651 GCA_964431035.1 uncultured Methanobacteriaceae archaeon
AAAAAACAAAATTCAAAAAAATATATAAAATGCCGTAACAACTTTACATTATCTTATTAAAATTAGGGGGTGGTGTTGGTGTGTGGGTTTTTTTATTATTTTTTTGGTGTTTTGTTTTTATCCGCCGTATATTACTTGTATTATTTTTATTGTGTCGTTGTCTTTTATTTTTGTGTCTTCTGTTACTATGTCATTGTTTATTTTTGTTATTGTTGTTTGTGGTGATAGTTCTAGTTCTTGTAGTATGTCGTTTATTGTTTGTTCTGTTTTTAGTTCTTTTTCTATTTCTTTTTCGTTGAATATTATTTTGTATGTCATATTGTTTTTTTCTCCTATACTATTATTATATAACAATTGTTATATATAAATTTAAAAAAATAATAATAAAAAAATTAACCTTCAATTTTCACTTGAATAGCTTCAGCTTCTTCCTTTCTTAAAGCAATATCATAACCTTTAATTCTAACTTCAATTGGATCTCCAAGAGGAGCTACCTTTAAAAATTTCACATCAGCATTTTTCACAAAACCCATACTCATCAAATGTCTTTTCAAATCTCTTGCTCTATCTTCATCCAATTCAGTATTCGTTAAATCAGTAAATGAAACAATTTTACCAAATTCTCCTTGTTTTAATTCACTTAACGGTAATATCTCATCTTTTCGTGAAACCATAAAAAATTAACCTCAAAAAATTTATATCAAATTTATAATAATTTTCACAATATAATTATATAATAATATTAGAATACAATACATATAAAAATTTAGTTATACATAAAAATTATAAAATGTGAAGAACATGACAAAATCAATTACAGCAAAAATAAGTGAAAAAATACTAAAAGCAACAAAACCAGAATACATGACTTCACAAGAAAAAATAAAAGAATTCATAAAAAATAAAGAAGAAAAAACTGATAAAAAAATAAAAACAATATTTAAAACAAAATACTTTAAAAACACACCAATAATAACCTTTGGAAATAAAAACAAAACAAAACATACAATATTATACATTCATGGAGGAGCATATATAAATGAACTAAACCTACAACACCAACTTTACTGTTATATGCTCTCAAAAAAATTAAATGCATATGTAATAGCACCAGCATACCCCCTAACACCAAAACATACCTACAATGAAACATACTCATTAATAACTGATTTATATGAAAAATTAATAAAAGATAATGACATTATACTAATGGGTGATTCTGCAGGTGGAGGATTTGCAATAGGATTCTGCCAATACTTAAATACAAAAGGAATAAAACAACCTAAAAATTTAATAACATTCTCCCCCTGGGTTGACATATCAATGAGTGGAGACTATAAAAAATATGAAAATACAGATCCAGTTCTTGGAAAAATGGGTCTAAAAGAAATAGGGCAAAAATGGGCAGGAACATTAGATACACAAAATTATAAAGTAAGTCCATACTTCGGAGATACTTCAAACCTTCCAAAAACATTAATATTTACAGGAACTAATGAAATATTCTATCCAGATATTGAAAAATTTTATAAAAAACTTAAAAAAGAAAAAGTTGACGTTAGATTAATAACAGAAGAAGACCTATTCCATGTATATCCATTATATCCAATTGCAGAAGCAAAAAAAGCATTAAAAGAAAAAAAAAAAGAGA
>CAYSIF010000107.1:0-1586 GCA_964431035.1 uncultured Methanobacteriaceae archaeon
TAAAAAAAGTTAAAAAAAATAAGTAGATGTTAGTCTACTTATTCTGGTTTTGAGACAATGTCAAATCCTACTCATTTTTACACTATATAATAGTGTTCAAATGCTCTCTCACTGAAATTTTATAATTTAAAATAAAATAAAAATATTACATGGAGAATAGAATAATGAGTAGAACCAATCAAGACATCCTAAACGAAATGCATACTGGAAAAAACCATGCGGAAAACACAAAACGAAAATTTAAAGTTACAATAGACAGCTACTGTGGATTTCATAAGAGGACATTAGAAGAACTCCTCACTGAAGCCGATATGGAAGAAGAACAAAAAATAAGATGGATAAAAAGAAAATTAAAAAAAAGATTACTAAATTATAGAAGATATCTTGTTGATAACAATTACAGTAAACAAACAATACAAACATACATGACAAACTTATTAACATTGTATCGTTATTTCGATTTTGAACTAGAAAAATTACCTTCAATGACATTAGAAGACACATCACCAATACAACCAAAACAATTACCTGACAAAGAAATAATACGTAAAGCTGTTGAAATAGCAAAACCTAGAATGAAAGCAATAATCCTATTAATGGCTAGCAGTGGTTTAGGACGTGCTGAAGTATCTAAATTAACAATAAAAGATTACATTGAATCAACAAAAAATTATCATAATGGGGGTACAATATATGATATAATCAATGTATTAGACCAATTAGAAGATGTTATCCCTATATTTTATTTAAAACGTGAAAAAACAGGAAAATATTTCACTACTTTTTGCAGTCCTGAAGCAGTATATTATATTAATGATTACTTAAGAACAAGGCCAAAAATACGATTAAATGATCCATTATTCGATGTTGAGTATAGTGTGCTGGGACGTGATTTTAATAATCTCAATGATAAGTTAAAATTAGGGAAAGTACGTAAGTATAATCGTTTACGTAGTCATATGTTGCGGAAGTTTCATGCTTCAGCATTATATAATGATGGTATGCCTAGGGATTTTGTTAATGATCTTCAAGGTAAGACAAAGAATAGTACTGATGAATCGTATTTTTTTGTAAATGAGGATGATTTGAAAGCAGAGTATATTAATCATTTGCATGCTTTGCAGATTAGTCAGGAAGTTGAAAAAGTTACTGTTAAGAGTAAAGAGTTTAGGGAGATGGAGGTTAGGAATATTGAGTTAGTTAATGAGAATAAGATTCTGAAAGAAGAGGTTGATACAATTAGTGAAAGGCAGGATGAATTGGAAAAATTAGTGTTGGGTGGTATTAGTGATGAGCGTTTGCGTGAAATTAACAAACTACTATGAATAGTAATCTTTATAATGGATTATAGATATATTATGAATTAGATGCTATACTATCCCACATGTAGGTTTTGTATTGTATCTGATTGGTTTAATAGTAACCTAATAAATGTTCTGCTATAGTAGTTAGAACACTTTTTAACCTTATTCTTGTAGTTTAGAGGTTTTTAATGTCTCTGGAGGTTGTATGTAATCTTTTTACATACAACATGGACATTAAAATATTATTCTTATTTTTTTTTTACAAAGATTTAAATATATAAA
>CAYSIF010000108.1:0-1532 GCA_964431035.1 uncultured Methanobacteriaceae archaeon
TGATTCTCTTTTAGAGCTTAAACGGTCATGATTACGCATGTTAAGGAAGTCAGTGTTTCCACCAGTATTAAGTTGGTATGTTCTGTCTAATGTAACTCCTCTTTCTTTAAATAAGTTTGCTAGTGTACGGTGTGTTATTGTTGCACCAATTTGTGCTTTTATATCGTCTCCAACACAAGGCAATCCCTTTTCTTGGAATTTTTTCTCCCATTCAGGATTACTTACTATGAAAACGGGCATACAATTTACAAAAGCAACACCTGCATCCAAACAACATTGTGCATAGAATTTAGTTGCTTCTTCAGAACCTACTGGAAGATAATTTAATAATATTTCTGCACCAGAGTCTTTTAAAACTTGCACAACATCACAAGGTTCTTCATCACTAACTATAAATGTATAATCATCATCATATTCACTCATATGTGGAGCAACACCATCTAAAACATTACCCATTGATACTTTAACATCAGTACTTGGAATATTTTCATTGAAAATAGTTGTGCAGTTTGGTTTTTCAAAAATAGCTTTATCAATTGTTTTTCCAACTTTTCTTTCATCAATGTCAAATGCTGCAACTACTTCAATATCTCCAGGTTCATATCCTCCAATATTCCAATGCATTAAACCATTAGAATCTTCTTCTGATTTATCTGCATAATAATGAATACCTTGAATAAGAGAGCTAGCACAGTTACCTAAACCAACTATAGCAATCTTTATTTTATCTGTCAAATTTATACACCATAAATAATCAATTTAATAAAAAAAATGAAAAAATTATCATAAAATAATTTATTTTTATTAATATTAATATAATATCATAGTTATATTAAATTCAATATATATAAAATATTATTGTTTTTTTATAAAATATTTTCAAAAGGAGCATCCATATGAAAAAGGTTTTATTAATTGCATTTTATTTTAATCAAACTAATGAAATCGCATCTAAAAGATTAAGAGGTTTAGGCAAATACTTGCCAAAATACGGATGGGAACCAGTAATTTTAGTTCCAAATCTAGGTGAAAATAATGAAAATAAGAATGATATTAACTGCAAAATAATAGAAACACCATATGAAGATATGATTGAAAAATGGATGCCTAAAAAAAATAAAAAAAATGAGACCAATAATATTAAACCCATAAAAGATTCGAAAGACACAAATAATAAAGCACTTAGTAAATTAATATCTATTGCTGGAGAAATTTTTGCATATCCTGATGGCATGAAATATTGGTATAAACCAGCAATAACAGAATCTTCAAAAATAATAGAAGAAGAAAATATAAATGCAATTATAAGCTCATCATTCCCCATAACTAGCCATTTAATTGGAAAAGAATTAAAAAATAAATATAATATTCCATGGATTGCTGATTTAAGAGACTTATGGAACACCAACCCTTACATAAATCATACACATATTAGAAACTTTTTCGAAATGAGACTAGAAAAAAACACACTAAGTCAAGCCAATGCATTAACAACAACAAGCCAACTAGCAGCAGAACAACTACAAAAACTA